>JANXXV010000979.1 GCA_025350445.1 Bryobacteraceae bacterium
GGCCGCCTGAACGAAAAGCACCTCGAAAATTTCCGCCACGAACTGCGTGAGCACCCTGGCCTGTCGTCCTATCCGCACCCATGGCTCATGCCGGATTTCTGGCAATTCCCCACGGTCTCCATGGGCCTGGGCCCGATCAACGCGCTGTATCAGGCGCGCTTCATGCGCTACCTGGAAAATCGCGGCATCATCCCCGCCACCAACCGCAAGGTATGGGCCTTCCTGGGCGACGGTGAAACCGATGAGCCCGAATCGCTGGGCGCGCTCACGTTGGGCTCGCGTGAGAAGCTCGACAATCTGATCTTCGTAGTCAATTGCAACCTTCAGCGTCTGGACGGGCCGGTCCGCGGCAACGGCAGCATTGTCCGCGAGTTGGAAGCCGCTTTCCGCGGCGCAGGCTGGAACGTCATCAAGTGCCTGTGGGGATCGGACTGGGATGAGCTGTTTGCCCGCGATTACGACGGCCTTCTTGTCAAACGGATGCAGGAATGCGTTGACGGCGAATACCAAAACTTCAAAGCGAAGGGCGGCGCCTACGTCCGCAAGGAATTCTTCGGCAAGTACCCGGCACTCCTCGAAATGGTCGCCGATAAGACCGACGATCAGTTGGAAAAGCTCCGCCGCGGCGGGCATGACCCGCTCAAGGTTTACAACGCCTTCAAGCGCGCCGTGGATCACAAAGGATCCCCGACGGTGATTCTTGCCAAAACCATCAGGGGTTACGGATTAGGCGAAGCCGCCGAAGGCCGCAACGCTACCCATCAACAGAAAAAACTGACCGGGCCGCAAGTGGAATTCTTCTGCAAGCGCTTCGACCTGGAGATGGATGCCGAAAAAATCCAGAAACTCGAATTTTACCGGCCCCCGAAAGGCAGCGTGGAAGCGGAATACATCAAGCAGCGCGCCGAAGCCATGGGCGGCTATTTGCCCAAGCGCGAGCCGAAACACATCACCATCCAGGCGCCCGCGCTGGAAACGTTTGCGGATTCTCTTGCCGGTTCCGGCGGCCGTGCCGTCTCCACCACCTCCGCCTTCGTAGCCGTCCTGAAGACGTTGCTGAAGAACGCCGAGCTCAAGAAATACATCGTCCCTATTATCCCGGACGAAGCCCGCACTTTTGGTATGGATTCGCTGTTCAGCCAGATCGGTATCTACGCCAGCCAAGGCCAGCTTTATAAGCCGATTGATCGCGACACCATCATGTACTACAAGGAAGCCAAGGACGGGCAGATTCTGGAAGAGGGCATCACGGAAGCCGGCGCCATGGCCAGCTTTACCGCCGCTGGAACCGCGTACGCCAACTATGGCGTGCCGATGATTCCGTTCTTCGTCTACTATTCCATGTTCGGCTTTCAGCGCATCGGCGATCTGATCTGGGCCTTCGGCGATTCCCGCGGAAAGGGCTTCCTGATGGGCGGCACCGCCGGACGCACCACCCTGCTGGGCGAAGGCCTGCAGCACCAGGATGGCCACAGCCAGGTAGCGGCAAGCACGCTTCCCACCTGCGCCGCCTACGACCCGGCGTTCGCCTACGAGATCGCAACCATCATCCAGGACGGCATCCGCCGCATGTACCAGGAGAATGAGGATCTCTTCTATTACCTGACCGTAGGTAATGAAAATTACGCCCACCCGCCCATGCCCGCCGGTTGCCGGGAAGGCATCTTGAAGGGCATTTACAAGTACTGCGCAGCGGAAGGGGGCACGGCTGTCGTCAATTTGTTCGGCAGCGGCCCCATCTTCAACGAAGCGCTTCGCGCACAGCGGATTCTGGCCGAAAAATACCAGATCCATGCTGATGTCTGGAGCGTGACCAGCTACAACGAACTGCGCCGCAATGCGCTGGAAGTGGAACGCTGGAACCGTCTGCACCCGGCCGACCCTCAAAAAGCGCCCTACCTTCTTGAAGCCCTTAAAGGCACCGAGGCACCCATCATTGCCGCCACCGATTTCATGAAAGTGGTGTCCGATCAACTGGCGCCGTGGCTACCAGGCCGCTTAACCAGTCTCGGGACCGATGGCTACGGACGCAGCGATAACCGCGAGCACCTCCGGCGCCACTTTGAGAACGACGCCGAATCCATCGCGGCAGCGGCGCTTTCCCGGCTGGCGCGGGACGGCAAGTTCGACCCCGCCGCGGCGCAACGGGCAATTCTCGACCTGGGTCTGGACCCGGAGCAGAAGGACGCCCAGCGCGCCTAGGTTATGCCAGGGCAGGGAAGCTACAGCCGGTATGGAGTTTTGCGGCTCGATTGCTTTCGAGCGGGCCGTCGCGGCGCAGGGCGGTTTGTGGCGTAAGCAAGGCTCTTGGGCTATTGAATCGGACGAGCACGGAAGAGCACATGGCGATCTAGGACATCAATCGCCATGAAATAGATTGTGCCATCGTCGCGAATATCGAAGTTTGTGTAACGCAAGAGCTGGTTCTCAACCTTTGTAAGGTCGTTCGTGAAACTGACCATCGCCGAGCCGTTTTGATTCTTGAGCACCAGACCCGCGCCCGGTGGGATATTCACGTTCATTAGTATGTCGCCGTTGTTATTTACGTCGAAGCCTATGATGTTATTCGGCAGTTGCCCGTTGGGCAATTTGTCATCGCGGGTGAAAATCGGCGTCCAGTTGCCGTTGTTGTATTCGGCCAGCGTGGCGCCGCCGCCGAACATGGCAAACGCCGCGAAAATCCGTCCCGCCGCAGTCTTCAAACCAATCACGGATGCGACTAGAATGTTACCAATGGTAGTGCGGGTGGCGGTGGCCATTTCTACCCAGCGGCCATCCTGAAACAAGTAAGTTCCAGTTAGTCCGTTGCGGAAGCGCAGAGTGGCCGCCACCCTGCCGTTGGCATCCAGTATCACATCGTTCCAACCAGTGACAATGTCAACACCCTCCACACTAAGTGCGTACGCAGGGTTCGTGCTGTTACCCGTTAAGAGCGTCAACTTGCCGTTCTGAAGTAGATACATGCGGCTATATCCCTTGTCGCAGCCGCCCGCGAACACAAGCGCGCCGGAGTCGTTGGCGGCAAGAATGCTTGGAACGTAAAGCGTGGTTCCGTCATCCACCTTTAGGTTAAACTTCAAGACCTCCTGCATCGATCCGTTGACGACTTTGTAGATTCCGTAATTAGGAAAGTAGAAGCCGTAGGGATTTACCGACACATACAAATCGCCATTTGGAGACCGGCGAACGTTCGACGTGTACGCGCCAAAAAAATCCACGCCTGGATCCACACGCTCCCCGGATGTGAGCGTCGGAGTGAGGCCCGCATCGGTAAACTCAGCGAGATTCCCCTGGTTGGCCCCCACAAAGAGGTACGGATTACCCGTCTTTGAACCTTGCGCAAAATCGGTGAAACTTACGTTCGCGGTGAAAGGAAGCTGGTTCCCCGATTCGAAGAGCAGGGTGTTCGAGGAACCCACCTGCATCACCATAAACGGATGCGTCTTCGTGCGCACAACCGCCGTCACTTGCCCGTCGGGAGTCATGGTGGCACTATCCACCGCCAAGACCGGCTCACCATTGACAAGACTATTGTTCAGCAGAACCGGCTTCACGGAATTGTCCGGTCCCCAAATGTAAAGACCCCATCCGCGGGGTTGGATGTTGCCGTAGAATAGCAGCCCGACACCCGGCTGGGCCCAATTGATAGCGCTGATAGACGGTGTCTGCAAAACTTTCGGTTGTACGGATGTGTCGCCACCGGGATAGTGAAGTATCAGCGGCGCGCCGGATTTAGGGAACACGGAGACCGCCAGGCCGCCCGATGGAGCGACAAGGAACACCGGGTACGCCGCCCCAACGAAAGAAGAAATGGTAAAGTTTCCAATCGCGTCGCCCAAGCCGATCACCCTGGTTGGCGGATCGAAATCCCGCTGCTGGAAAATGGCGCTCATTCCGGTGGAGTCGGTCGCACGGAAGAAGGTGGTACCGTCCCGAGCGATGCCGAAATCGTTTTCGAGATTCAGGTTGCCGCTCATGCCCGGGAGGCCGTCGGACAGGGCGATGGTGAGGTTGATATCGCCTGAGCGTTCCGCGCGAAACAGACCCGAACGCGTGACCGTCTCGCCCGTGTTCCGATAGTTGGCCCTGAACACTACTTGACCGCTGTCGTTGAGAGAGCTGCGGGTGATGAAAAAGTTGTTGATAAAGTCCATGCCGCGAATGGACTCGCCCTCAAGCGCAATGTACCGGGTTCCATTCTTCGACGAAATCGCCAGGGCCGGCGCATTGAACCAGACGATCTGCCTGACCAGGACTTCCCCGTTCCCATTCATGGAAAGATAAGTGTCAAAATCGCAAACGAATCCATTCGAATTAGCGGTGGGCGTCCCAGCCGAGTAAAGCAGATTGAGCGTGCCGCCGTCGTATTGCACAATCCCGCTTGAGGCGTTGTCGAACCCGCCGTTAAACGCAAGTTGTCCTTGATCGTTGCCGACAAGTAGCGTTCGCTTCGCCTTCAATGACGGGCTGGTGATCTGCGTACTGGTAGCGAGAAGCTGGCTGATGGCGTAAGGATACCTGATCTTGATTTCCAAATCGGCCATGGCGTCAAGTTGATTTACAAAATCGAACTCACCGCGATTGTAGATATAAAAAGCGTGCACGCGAAAGTTGCCGGCGGCAAGAGCTTTGACCAATCCGCCACGCACACTCACCGCTACACTGGGATCTCCAAGCGCCGTAAGCACATCCCAATTAAAAGTCACCCCTGGAATCTCTTTGCCTTTGGAATCAAGTGCGAGTGCTTTATACTGCGCCTGGTCGCCGACGAAAAGGCTCTGCACCGCGGGAGTCAACACCAGCTTGGATGGCAGCACTTGAATACGGATACTGGTCTGCACCTGGAATCCGGCGCTGATCTGCGCGAAGCCCAACGTTTTCGCCGTCACGGTGCCTAGCGGGTCAACGCTAAGTACGTCCGGATTGGACGAGGTCCACAGTATGGAATCTCCGGTTCTCACACTTCCGTTCGCGTCCCGAATCACGGCCGTTAACTGCATCTGGTCGGAACAGAACATGCGCACCGAAGGAGCGGAAAGATTAATCGAGGCGGGTGGACCCGGAGGAACAGTTTGCGCATGCAACAGCAGGCTTAATCCAAAACAGGCAACCAGATTCCCGATCCGTCTCATCCAAAGACTTCTTCCACCGGCACGTAAAAGCCGCTGGAGCCCAGGGGCACGTACTCGAAGCGGCGGCCAGAAGGCGTGTCGGTAATAGATTTCGTCCAGTTGATTCCAAGTGCCGAGTAGATCGTTGCGGTGATGTCTTCCATCTTGACCGGACGGTCGCCGGTCCAACCGGGTGTTACGATTTGGGCTGCAAAGTTGTCCGTCTCGCCAATGGTTCTTCCTCCCTGCACACCCCCGCCCAGCATGACCACCGACATGGCATCTTTGTGATGATCACGGCCGCCGCGCGCGTTCAGATCGCCGGGCGTTCTTCCGAACTCCCCCATAATCACGATCAGCGTGGAGTTGAAGTCGCCTGATTGCTTGAGGTCGGCAACCAGCGCACCCACGGCGCGGTCCAAATCGCCGGCCAGTTGGTAGATGTTGGGCGCGTAGCTACGGTCAAACATGTTCTGATGTGTATCCCAGCCTCCCTGGACTACGCTGGTGAAAACGGTTCCCGTCTTGGACTGCACGGCATTCCGCGCGATGATGCAGCCCCGGCCCACCTGCGTATCCCCGTATCGCCCGGCATCATCGGACGTATAGCGAAAGACGGCGGCGATCTTCGGGGTATACATCATTTTCTTCGCGGCATCGAAGTACGACGACTGCGCGGAAACTCCGTCATCGGAGAACATGGACCGGACGGGTGCATCCAAGGCTCGCAGCAGCTTGAACTTCTCCTCAAATCGAGCCTGGCTATTGGGACCGTAGAAGTTATGTTCCAGCGTGTTTATGCCAGTCGGGCTAATGCCGGGAGACAGCGGCTCAAACTGTCCACCCAGGAATTTCGCCCCTTGGAGATTAGAACTGTTCAACGACAGGAACGGCGGAAGCAGGCCGGTGGCGCCGCGTTCCAGCCCGATGACCGAGCCAATATGGGGAATTTCGGCGGCGAAAGCCGGGTTGGACGGATGCGAGGTCTGCAGATAGAACTGCCCGCGATCGTGCGCCGCTTCCCAACTGCTGACCGATCGCAGAATCGACATATCCCTGGCAATCTTCGACATCTCCGGAAACAGCGTCTGCGACAGTGCGAAGCCCCCGCCGGTCTGCTGAATTTTGGCGTCCGGCGGATTCCATGGACCTTCCTTGACGTCAAATGTATCGATGTGACTGGGAGCGCCCTGCAGGTTAATGAAGATGCAGTTTCGCGCGGTCTTGCGCATCGTCACATTCGATGCGGCGATCTGCGCGTCGCCGCGTCCGGCCAGCGTGGCGAAGGCGGCAAACCCGGCCGCGCCCCGAAGCAAGTCCCGCCTGCGCAGTTGAGTAGGTTCTTTCATCGCCCGATACCTCAGTAATTGAAGAGAAAATCCAGCTTGTTCATTAAAACCCACTGTACGTCCGACAGCCAGTCGGTCCGCGTGCCTTTGCGCATCGCATTCAGCGTCTGAATTTCCTCGTCCGTGGGCTTGCGGCCCAGCGTCCTTAAAAACAACTGCTTGATTGCTTCCGCTTCGGACAGATTGGACTGCACCAATTTCGCGACGCTGGACGAACCGTTCTCAGAAAATTGGGCCATCGCTCGGCCAACGATCTGATATTCGTTCATCAGGTACAGGGTCTGTAGAATATCCGGCGTAGTGCGGTTTGCGATGGTCCACCAGTCGCCGCGCCCCAAAGTGTGAAGGGTGTTTCGCACTGAATAGTTGTAGCGCGGCTCGGTGGGGTCGGGCAGTTGCGAAGCGAAGTACACGGGCTGGTCGAAGCCTTGTACATAGAGCGGCACCTGCGTTGCGGTGGCTACCGAGATGGCGTCGTAAATCTCTTCCGCGCTAAGCCGCCTTGGCGTATGTTTGGCGAAATAGGCGGCATACACGGGCTTCCACTTGCCGGGAGCGTAGCGGCTGGAAAGCTGATATGCATTCGATTCCACGATGATCTTGATAATCGACTTGATGCTGTAGTTGTTCCGGATAAACTCGTCCGTGAGCGCCTCAAGCAACTCCGGATGACTCACTTGCAAAGGCCAGCCCGCCGGAGGAGGATTCTTCGCGTCCAGCCGGTTCAGATCCCAGCCGTCGGGCGGGTCGACGATGCCGCGGCTGAAGAAAAAGGCCCAGAGATAGTTCACGCTGGCGCGCGCGAACTGGCGGTCCGATACCAGCATGCGGGCAAACTCCTGACGCCACTCGCCACTCTGCGGCTCTTCGCCGGTCAAGATATATTTAGGCGTATATGGACCATTGACCCGAGGCGGCCGCGGTCCTGGATTGTTGGAAGGAACGTTGCTGTAGTATCCTCCGGCGCCGCGGTCGGTGACGTTGTAATCGAACTCCTGGTTATAGGCGTCACCTTGCACGCGGATCAAATTTAGCCGTGAGAAGAAGGCCGACATACCCCAGAACTCTATTCTTTTGCGCGCGGCCAGGTATAAATTGATGGGCTCCAGATGCCGCCGCCCGTCATGGCAGGAAACACACTCGGTCCTGACACCCAAAAACTTCGTGGTCACCTGGTTCGTCAACGCGTCCCATGTATCCTGAATCGGATCGCCTTCCTGCCACCCCCGTACAATAAAGTTGACTGGAGCGGCGGTTGAGGAGATTCCTCTGCTACCGATCAATTCACGAACAAGATCGTTGTAGGGTTTATCCGTCTTCACGGCATCGCGGACATAGCGGTAAAACAAATTTCGGGATACAATCCCGAAATTGTTGTAATAGCTGTTGGTAACTTGAAACTTATTCCCCAGGAATAGAGTCCAGTTGTCAACAAACCCGTCCGACGCCATCAACAAGGCGATCAGCGCCTGTCGTTTACCAACCGATTTGTCCGCGAGGAAGGCTTCAATCGTGTCCGCCTCGGGAATGCGTCCGGTGAGGTCGAGCGTAATGCGCCGCACGAATTCGGCGTCAGTGGTGACCGGAGCGGACTCCACGCCGTCACTCGCCATCTTGCCAAATATGAAATCGTCGATAAAGTTGTTGCTTGCCACCGTGCGGGCAGCCGCGTTCTTGCCTTTCCGCTTGGAGAACAACTCGACGTCGCGCTGCAAGGTGATCTCATCCAGGTAGACCGCCCTTTGCGCCGCCGGATAACTGGGGCAGTTGGTTTCCACTAGCGGGTCGTCCTGTGCAAAGGCGGAGGACGCCAGCGAGAAACAACACACAGCTAGAAGAGGACGCTTTAGCATCTTGGTATGGGCTAGTTCAACATTGTTGCAATATTATTCGGGCATTGCCTTGCCGCTGTCAACAACCATTTATGTTACCAAAATGCGTCGAAGGCAGCGCAAAGCTTTCTTAGCACGTATCTCATTGAAACCAAGGCATTTTCCGAACACGACGAACGGCTCCACTCCCCCTTTTGCTTAAACTGATGCTTGGCAATG
>JANXXV010001052.1 GCA_025350445.1 Bryobacteraceae bacterium
GCTTCTTTCAGCTTCGCCTCGCGGCTTACGCCTTGCGTTTCGCTACGGTTGCCGTCATCGGCCCCGATTGGCTCCTTTCATCCAATTAGATTCTGCCCATGCTGGGCACACCCTCGGCGCGGACCCGGGGGGGGGCCGTCCATCCACTTGCACGGTTTAGGAGAGTTCGGCGTCATATTTGTTGGTGGTTTATCTGCGCCGGATTATCTCTCTCGCCGTACTCGTTTCCTTTTCAGGCTGCTTAACCGCGGAGGAACCGGCTGCTTACGAGCTTTACGTCTCCGCCAAGCAGTATGAGAAAAAAGGAGATATTGTCCAGGCGTACATCTTCTATTCCGAGGCCGCCGCAGCCGATCCCACCAACCAGAAGTACTGGCGAAAGATGGAGTCTTTGCGGACGCGGGCGGCTCTGGCGTCTAAAGTGATGCCCGGCGCTGTTGCCGGCGGGGAGGCCCCGGCGGTGGAGGAGGGAGATTCCGAGGAGTCGCCGGAAGATCCTCCGCCCAGCGCGAAGGAACTGCTGGAGGCCCGGAAACCGCAACCGCCTTTCGAGCTGGATGCCTCCGGTGAAAGGAAAGATTTGGATCTGCGGGGGGATTCGAAGAGCCTCTATGAGCAGGTGGCCAAATCCTATGGTTTGGAGGTTGTCTTCGACGGCGAATATCAGCCGCGGCCGGTGCAACGGCTGAAGCTGGACGGCGCCGGCTATAGAGATGCGTTGTACTCGCTGATGGCGTCTACCGGGAGCTTCCTGGTGCCGATCAGCGGCCATGTTTTCATGGTGGTGCAGGATACGCTGCAAAAGCGGGCTTCGATTGAGAACAACGTGGCGTTGGAGCTGCCGATTCCGGAAGCGGTCAGCCTGCAAGAGGCGCAGGAGATGGCGCGCACGGTGCAGCAGGTGATGGAGTTGCAGCGGTTTTACGTCAACGGCGCCAACCGAACGGTGTACTTCCGGGACCGGGCGTCGAAGGCGTACCCGGCGCAGCAGATCCTGAAGCAGTTGCTCCACCACCGGCCGCAGGTGGATATTGAGGTGGAGTTCCTTTCGGTGGGCAAGAGTTCGACGCTAAACTACGGATTCCCGCTGCCAACGCATGTCAACATTACCAGCTTTGCGAAGATCGGGGCGGCTGCCGCGGCGAATGTGACCAATGCTGCACAATACTGGGTTTTCGGCGGCGGGCAGAGTCTGTTGGGGATCGGGGTGCTTTCGGCGCAACTGCTGGCTAACGTCAACAATTCAGAGAGCCGTAGCCTGTTGCGCGCGGAGGTCCGTTCGGTGGATGGCCAACCAGCCAACTTTCACGTGGGCGACAAGTTTCCACTGCAGACCCAGGGGTTCAACTTCGGGGCGCCGGCGGGAACGGCGTCCGGCTATGCCCCGAGTTTCACATTTGAGGATCTTGGGCTGGTGCTGAAAGTTACGCCAAAGGTTCACGGCTCCGAAGAGGTGACGCTGGATGTGGACGCCGAGTTCAAGGTGCTGGGCAGCGGCAGCGTGAATGGAATTCCGGTGATTTCCAACAGGAAGTTTGTGACCCAGGTGCGGTTGAAGTTCGAGGAACAGGCGGTGATTACGGGGCTGATGGACAGCAACCAGGCGCGGACGATAAGCGGGCTGGCCGGACTGTCCGCGGTTCCGTTGATGGGACCGCTTTTCAGCAACAACAGCAAACAGGATACGAAGACGGAAATTCTTCTGTTGATCAAGCCGCACCTGATGAATCTTCCGCCGTCTGCAGCCGATGCTCCGCCAGTGTTTGTGGGGCCGGACACGCGGCCACGGACGCCGCTTTAGAAGAAGCCTCTGTTATTCTCAACACATGTCAAAGATGTTGGAGGAGATCCGCCAGCAGCCCGGCGCGCTGGAGCGCACGCTGAAAAGCGAACTGCGGAGCATCGAGAAGTTGCGGCGCAGGCTGCGGAAAGAGCGTCCGCGGCTGATTCTGCTGGCTGCGCGGGGCACTTCCGATAACGCGGCGCAGTTCGGCCGGTATCTGCTGGAGGTGACCACCGGCATTCCAGTGTCACTCGCGGCGCCATCCATATTCACTTTGTATAACGCTACGCTCGACTTCCGGGACGTGCTGGTGGTGGCTCTTTCACAATCGGGCGAATCCACCGATACGAACCTGGTGTTGCAACGGGCGCGGGAAAAAGGGGCGTTTACGGTTGGCGTCACGAACGAGCGTGAGAGCAGTCTGGCGAAGCTGGCGGAGCACGTCCTGCTGGTTCGGGCGGAGAGAGAGGCAAGCGTGGCCGCGACGAAAACGTATACGGGGCAACTGTTGATGATGTACCTTCTGGCTTACGCGCTGGGAGCCAATATCGAACTGGACGAAGTGCGGCGCATTCCAGAGCGGGCGGCTGGAGCGGTGGAACTGGAGGCTCGGATCGCCGAGCGGAGTGAGCGGTATACGTTCATGACACGGGCGATTGTGGTTGGCCGCGGCCTGAATTACTCGAACGCTTTTGAATTCGCGCTGAAATTGATGGAGACGTGCTACGTTGTCGCGGAGAGATTCTCGTCCGCCGATCTGATGCACGGTCCGATTGCGATGGTGGAATCGGCGTTTCCTTCGTTTCTGTTCGCCCCGCCGGGTGTGACTTGGCCGGGGATGAAAGAGATGATTGAGAAGTTGCAGTATCTGAAAGCGGAGACGATGGTGATTACCGACCTTAGCAACCGGGCCGCGCTGGACGCTTCGCCGCACTCGCTTTGCGTGCCGCTGAAACTGGGCAGGAAGTCCGCGGTGGCTGAGGACCATTATACTCCGATCCCTTATATCATTCCGGCGCAATTATTTGCCGCGTCGCTGGCGGAGCAGAAAGGCCTGGATCCGGACCGGCCGCGGACACTCTCGAAAGTGACGCAGACGATGTGATGCGCTACTTCTTACGATCTTCGAGGGTGAGCAGCGCTACGGAGAGCTTCTTGACGGCCTCTTCTTCCAGCTCGGTGTGTTTTGGATCGAGCGGCAGCTTCGACATGCTGAGGTGAACCAGTTCGTGAACGATCGAGAGCTCGGTATCCTTTAAGATTTCCGAACGGCGGAGGCTGGAATCCACTGCGTCTAATACCTGGATGGTGGCCTTTTTATTGGGTAAAGACCAGTGGATGTTCGCTACGGCGCGTTCGGGCAGATCCCAGGAACGGACGATTTTCGATTCAATGCGCCAGTCGTCGAGAGATAGCCTGCGCTGCCATTTGGCGATCCAGAAGTAGAGCAGGTCTTGCGTGAGAAGCGGGTAGGGCTCGCCCCCGGTGCGCGACACGCGCGGAGAGGCCGTAGTGCGGGCGGCCGCACCGGCGGAGTTTGACTCTGCGAGCGCGAATGCCGCGAACGCGAAGAAGAATAGAAGCACGGCTGAAGCGCGCATGTTATCTAATATCGGCCAGACACGGGAATTCGGACTATACCCCAGTTGCGGGGGGAGGCGCAACTTTTGTAGAGGGGGCCGGCGTACCCATAGAATAAGAAACGATGATCACATCAGCCGGTTGGGCCAGATTATTCTTAGCATTGCCAGCGCTTATCGTTGTTGGTTGTGCCCACCACCGTCCCGCGGCAAAGACGGTGGCGGCGCAGATCACCGGGACCGTTTCGTATGCAGAACGCATGGCGTTGCCGCCGGATGCCTACGTTGAGGTAACGTTCTCCGATGTTTCGCTGCAGGACACGCCTGCGATTCAACTGGGGAACCAGGTGATCCAGGCGACCGGGAAACAGGGGCCCATCCCGTTTGCGATCGGGTACGATTCACGGCAGATTGTTTCCAGCCATACGTACGGTGTGGGGGCTAGGATCAAGGTAGGAGAACGGGTGATATTCACGAGCGACACCGCTAATCTGGTGTTGACGCAAGGGCGGCCGTCCCGCGTCGAGATTGTTGTCAAGCCCGTACCGGCGGCTAAATAGCAGGGCTTCTTTCCCGCATCTCTTTTGAAAGAAAGCCCGGGCAGGGGCTTGGGCCGCGGGCGAGGGCGCCCGCCGTCCGTGAAGGAGAGACATTCATGCAAGCAAGAACAGTTGGGCTTTTGGCGCTGACCGTTTTCGTTTCGAGTTCGCCGGGCTTCGCGCAGGAGCCGGTTCGCGACACCCTGGGGCGGTCCACGCCCAAAGGGGCGGTGCTGGGATTTGTGGCGGCTACCCACCCGCAAAGCGGAAAGAGCGCGGCCGACTTTCTGAACACGCCGCTGAAGGGCGAAGCGGCGGCGAATCTGGCAAGCCAGCTGAGTACGGTTCTGGACAGGTTGTTGCCGGCAAACCTGGACAAGCTGAGCGACAAACCGGAAGGTTCGCTGGATGACGGCCTGAACCTGACCATCGAACGGGTGGGCGCGATTCAGACGGCGGATGGGCCGATGGACATTCTGCTGGAGAGGGTACACCGGAATGGAGATTGGATCTGGTTGTTCTCCGGAGAAACCTTGAAGCGCATTCCGGAAGTGTTCGACGATCTGGATACTCCAAGTATCAATGCTTACGTGCCGAAGGTTTTGGCGCGCAAAGGGTGGCTTTCCGTAGCGGTCTGGAAATGGTTGGCCATTCTGGCCTGCATCGCGCTGGCGGCCGGTGTTTCCGGACTGCTGCAACATACGATCGTAAGAATGTTACGGCCAGCCGTTTACGCCATCTCCAAACGGAAAGACGATGAGTTGCCGAAGGCCCTGGCGGGGCCGCTACGCGCCTTGGTGCTGCTGATGGTAGTGAGCGGCATTTTATCGCTGCTGATGCTTCCGCTGATCGCGCGTTCGCTTTGGTCGTATGTTGCTTCGGGGCTTTATGTGATTGTTTTCGCCTGGTTGTTCCTGCGCCTGGTGCGTATTGCCGGGGAATTGATGCGGCGGCGCATGGAGGTGAGCGGCCAGGCGGACCGCACGGCGGTGATCCGGCTGGTGCAGCGGACCATCAATGTTCTGGCGGTCTTTGTGGTCATCGTGCTGTTCCTGCGAAGCGCGGGCTATGATGTCTCGGCGGCACTAGCCGGGCTGGGTGTTGGCGGTCTGGCCATCGCTTTCGCCGCCCAGAAGACGCTGGAGAATCTGTTCGGTGGCGTTTCGGTGATTTTCGATAAACCGATCCGCGTGGGTGATTTCTGCAGGATTGGCGACCGCTCCGGCACGGTGGAAGACATCGGCCTGCGGTCCACGCGGGTGCGTACGCCGGACCGCACGGTGCTGACGATTCCAAACGGGCAACTGTCGGCGATGAATCTGGAAAACTTCAGTCTTCGGGACAAGATCCTGTTCAAGCACTCGCTGGGTGTGCGGTATGAGACCAAGACGGACCAACTTCGCTTTCTGCTGGCGGAACTGCGAAGGACGCTCTATGCGCACCCGATGGTGGAACATGGGACGTCGCGCGTGCGGCTGACGGGATACAGCGCCAGTTCGGTGGATTTCGAGATCTTCGCGTACGTGCTGACGACCGACGCGGTGCGGTTTCTGGAAGTGCAGGAAGACTTGCTGCTGCGGGTGCGCGATGTGGTGGATTTAAGCGGCACTGGTTTCGCATTTCCGTCGAGCGTGACTTATGCGGCGCAGGACCAGGCGCTGGACGAAGGGAAGACGGCGGCGGCTATCCAGGCGGTGCAAGGGTGGCGCGAGAAGAAAGAACTGCCGTTTCCCGATTTTCCGGCCGAGCAGATTGCGGCGATGCGAAACGGGCTGGCGTATCCCGACAGCGCGTCGGCGATTCGGGAAACAACCTTATGAGTTAGACGCCCGAGGATGAGTTAGCCGCCCGAGGCGAACCCCGGATACAACGTCATACCGCCGTCTACGAAAATACTCGCGCCGGTGATGTAGTCGGCTTGGTCGGATGCGAGGAATGCGGCGATGCGGCCGATGTCTTCGGGTTCGCCAATGCGCCGGTAGGGCACCAGCGTCATGAGCGACGCATAGGCTTCCGGGGTGTTCCACGCCTCGGTATTGATGGGCGTTCGAATGGCGCCGGGGCAGATACTGTTGACGCGGATGCGGAACGGCGCCACTTCCTGCGCGATGCTCTTCATCATGAGCATCACGCCGCCCTTGGAGGCGGCGTAGTTAACGTGGCCGCCCCACGGGATTACTTCATGAACCGAACTGACGCAGATGATTTTTCCGGCGCTGACCGAAACGGAGTCTACTACACCGCGGCGCTTGAATTCGCGGATGGCCTCACGGGCGCAGAGAAACTGCCCGGTGAGGTTCACGGAGATCACGGTGTTCCACTGGGCGAGCGTCATCTGGTCTATGGGCGCGTCGCGCTGCAGGCCGGCGTTGTTGATCAAGATATCGACGGTGCCGAACTGGCCGATGGCGGCCTGGAACATGGCCTCCACCTCGGCTTCATTCGACACATCGGCTTTGAAGGCGATCGCGCGGCGTCCCGCGGAGGTGATGGCGTCCACTACGTCAGCAGCGGCTGCATCGCCCTGCACGTAGTTCACAACGACATTCGCGCCCGCCTGGCCCAGGGCGATGGCGATTGCCTTGCCGATGCCCGAATTGGCGCCGGTGACGACTGCAGTTTGGCCGTTCAGCAACCCGGTGATGGGCTGCACGCGCGGGGCGCGCCTGTTTTCTTGTTCCTGGTCCACTGTAGATTCTCCTTTGGCTATGTGTGTTGGCTATTCTGCTTGGCGCACAGAGGCGGAAAGCGCGTCCTTGGCGCGATAAATATGCCGGCGCGAAGTGGCTACTCCTCGCGCAGTGCTTCATGGACCGCGCGGACCGCTCGTTGCCGCTGAAGTTGCACCAGTTTCATAGAAGCGCAAAGGCCGCTTCCGGCGGTGCCAATCGACCGAGGAACCCGGCGGACGTGGCCGCCGGAAGCGAGTCCGTTTTGCGCGGGTTCCATAGAAGAGTAGTCCCCTATTATAGCCTCGGGGCGGCGCTTCTACCAGACCCGGCAGACGAGCTGGCGAACCATGGGCTGTCCCGCTTTGCAGGCGAAAGCGGCGGCGAATTCCGGCATATTGGATACTACGCCGTTGATGCGAAATTCATTGGGAGAATGCGGATTGGTGATGGCGTTCACACGCTTTTGCTCGGGCCGCTCGGAACCGCATGCCCACTGCGCCATGCCGATGAAGAATCGCCGGTCCGGCGTTAAGCCATCCACCGGTTTCAGGCGTTGGGCGCCGGTGGAATTCTTCCAGGCCATGTAGGCGAGGATGGCGCCGCCGAGATCGGCTACGTCTTCACCGAGCGTGAGCTTACCGTTAATTTTGATGTCGTCGATCACGGTGTATTGCGAGTACTGATCGGAGACGCAGGTGGCCCTCTTGGTGAATTCGGTTGCGTCCTCCGTGGTCCACCAATCGCGGAGATTACCCTTGGCATCGAACTGGCGGCCTTCGTCGTCGAAGCCATGGGTCAACTCATGCCCGATGGTGGCGCCGGTATTGCCGTAGTTCGGAGCGTCGTCGAGTTTGGGGTCGAAGAGCGGCGGCTGCAGGACTCCGGCGGGAAAATTGATATCGTTCATTTGTGGATCGTAGTAGGCGTTCACGGTGGGCGGAGTCATCTGCCATTCCCCGCGGTTTACGGGTTTGCCGATCTTTGCAAGCTGACGCCGGGATTCAAATACGGCCGCGCGGCCCGCATCGCCGGCAAAATCGGCGGGGTCGATCTTGACGGAGCTATAGTCGCGCCACTGGGCGGGATAGCCGATCTTGTCTACCATGCCGCGGAGCTTCAGCAGCGCCTGTTTCTTGGTGTCTTCGCCCATCCATGAAAGTTGTTTCAGGTCGCTCTCCATGGCCTTCTGAATTTCGCGGGTCATGGCCACGGCGCGGGCCTTTACGTCAGGACCGAATGTTTTCTGCACGAAGACCTGCCCAAGGGCTTCGCCCAGATCGTGATCGACACACTGCACGCAGCGCTTCCAACGCGGCCGAAGCTGTTCGACGCCGCGGAGGTGCTTGCTGTAGAACTCGAAGTCTTCCTGTACAAACAGTGATGACAGGTATTGCGCTTTTTCGTGTGCGAGGTGCCAGCGGAGATAGGTCTTCCAATCGGAGATGCCGCGGGTATTAAGCTGCGCGTCCAACTGCTTGAAGAATGCCGGCTCGGTGACGTTGAACTCAGTAAGAGACGGGAGGCCGATGACGGCAAGATAGCCCTGCCAGCGGAACGAGGGTGTAAGCGCGGATAACTGGGCGCGGGTAAATTTGTGAAACAGATTGTGGGGATCGCGTTTTTCCACGCGGGTCAAGGACGATTTCGCCAGTGCTGTCTCGATCTCCATCACCGTTGCGGCTTGCGCCTTCGCGGCGGCGGCGGAATCGCCTAGCAGTTGGAACATGTTCCGCACATGAAGCAGATAGCGGGCGCGGGTTTCCTGCGATTTAGCATCGCCGTTCACGTAATAGTCGCGATCGGGCAGGCCGAGTCCACCAGCGGCGGCGAATGCGATGACCCTGCTGGAGTCAGCGAAGTCCTGATTTGCGCCGAAGCCGAAGAGGGCATCGCTGCCGGTGGCTTCCATGTGGATGCGGCCTAGAAGGGCGGGTACATCGTGCAGCGATTGCAGGGCGGAGATTTCGTCGAGCATCTTCTTCAGGGGGGCGGCACCGGCGGTTTCAATCGCACGTTCGTCCATGCAGGCTTTGAAGTAGCCGCCGATTTTCCGCGACGCGGGTGTGCGGTCCGCGCCCGGCGCCGACGCTTGTTCGAGGAGTCCCCAGAGATAGCGTTCATTGTCGTCCGTCAATTTCGAATAGACATCCCAGCGCGCCTGATCGGGGGGTATGGGGTTGCGCTTCACCCAGTTGGCACAGGAGTATCGGTAGAAATCGTTGCAAGGATCGATGGCGGAATCCATCGACGCGAGATCGAGGCTGGGGGTATAGGGCAAGGAGGTCAGCGGTTGTTGGGCGGACAGTGCGGCGCCGGTGAGCAGAAGCAGCAGAATGTTCTTCATGAGTGTTCGACCTGTGATGTTCCGATCATTCGATCATACCTAGCTTGCGTGTCGCAGGAACAGATGGCTAGCGCCGCCTGCAAGAAATAGCTCCCAAGGAACTTATCGCGTTCCTTACCTGCCATGAGCTTCCCAAAGCTTCCCCGCTGGACAGGCAAAGCTATGGGCGTGAATCGGCGGGATTCGATCTGTCTGGCGGATTCGTGAATAGGACACCAGTATAGTGCCCGCAAATTGGCCAGGCGCTTGCGATACGGGAGGCAGAGGCTGTCCCGTTATTTTGAAGACAGTCACTAGCATTATTGGCCGCCGATTCACGCCGATCAACGCGGATCGTGGGGCGAATCGCAGCATTCGAACATTCTAGGGAATTGGTGAAGGCGGCACGGACTGGATGGGCCGCAGGGGACCGCACATGGTCCACAGAATGACCGAGATCGCGCTACGGAGCCTGCGGGAACAGTGCGAAGCGCAGGGAAAACAGATTCACTACGGATTGTTCGATCGTTACGATCTCGCGGAAGTAGACCGGCGCGCCACTTACGCCTCGCTCGCCGCGGAGTTCGGTTTGTGCACGTATGCCGTGACAAATTACCTTTCATAGGTGCGGCGCGAATTCCACCGCATCGATTATGAAGAACTGCGTGAACTGACGGCGAGCGAGCGGGAATACCTCAGCGAAGCCGTGGCGCTTACGGGAGCCAAGTTTTCCCGATGAAGTGGTTGTCCGACAACGTGCTGAAGCATTTGCGGGAGCTTTCCGGGATGCCCGATCCGCCAGGCGATCGCTACCACATCGGCGAGGAGTTGGGCCGAGGCGACATGGCGTGGTTTATCGCGCGCACGATGCTGAACTCCAGCGCGACGTTGCGATGAAAATGCTGGGCATCGGCGATACGGACGGCGGGCGCATGCGGCGCGAAGCGCGGGTGCTGGCGCGGATTGAACATCCGGGCATTGTGCCTATCCACGATGTGGGGACACTGGAAGACGGGCGCGTGTACTACACGATGAAGCTGGTGCCGGCGCGCGGCTGGATGCTTATTGCCGCGCGCCGCGCGCTGTGCCGGATACGCTGCGTCTGTTTCAACGCATCTGCGAGCCGGTTGCCTTCGCGCATTCGCAGGGTATTGTGCATCGCGGCCTGAAACCGCGGAGCATCATGGTGGGGCCGTTCGGCGAGGTGCTGGTGCTGGACTGGGGAGTGGCGCGGGTGTTGAGTGAAAGCGAAGCGGACGGGGCGGTGATCGGCACGGAGCAGTACATGGCTCCGGAACAGGCCGCGGGCGCCAATGCGGATATCGATGCGCGAAGCGATGTCTATTCGTTAGGCAAGATTCTGGAGTTTCTGATCGCCGCGCCTTCGAAGCCTTTGCGGTCCATCGCCCGCAAAGCCACTGCGGTTGCGAAAGACTCGCGCTATTCCAGGGCGCTGGAACTGTCGGCGGACATCGGCCGGTATCTTGACGGTTTGCCTGTTTCGGCGCACCCGGAATCGATTCTGGATCGCAGCCGGCGCGTACTTGGACACAAGAAGACATTGGTATCGCTGATCGTGGCTTACGTTGTGATGGGAATTTTGCTATTTTTGTTCTCCGGAACGTAAAGGAATTTCGGCAAACGTGTAATAGAGAGCAAGGAGGCGC
>JANXXV010000016.1 GCA_025350445.1 Bryobacteraceae bacterium
ATGGCAGTCCGCGCAAGATTGGCTGAGGATGGGTACTACCGACGGCGGCAACCCCGATGCAATCAACGCAGACTCCCGCTGCTGCCGTTCGCCGTTCCGGCCCATTTCGCCGGGCCTCAAAAAGAGCAGAGATCCAACCGCAATTGCTATTAGAATCCCAACTGCCGCAAGTCGTATCATCCGCATAATGTTACCAGCACAGGACTGCCCGATCGATTATCAGACATCCGTGGAAGTATGATTGAGAGCACAACCAATATGACTGCATCTCGGACGAGCTTATCGCGGCTGGTGGCGCTGGATGCGTTTCGCGGCGCGATCATTGCCCTGATGGTAGTGGTGAACAACGCCGGTAGCGGCCGCGACGCTTACGCACCGCTCCAGCACGCGCAATGGAACGGCTGGACCATTACAGACGTTGTCTTCCCCTCGTTCCTGTGGATTATCGGCGTCGCCATCACGCTATCGCTCGCCAAACGAATGGAAGCCGGAGTTCCCCGGTCGCGGCTCTTCGGCCAGGTCCTGCGCAGAGGCGCGATCCTGTTTGCGCTCGGGCTGCTGGTGTATCTGTTTCCTTCGTTCGATTTTTCCACTATGCGCGTCCTGGGAGTTCTACAGCGCCTGGCCATCTGTTACGTCATCGCCTCGGCCATCTATCTCACCACCAGCATCCGGGGCCAGATCGTCTGGATCGTTTCTCTGCTCGCATCTTATTGGTTGTTGATGATGCTGGTTCCAGTACCCGGCTGCGGCGCGGGGCGTCTGGATGTGGATTGCAACCTGGCGCACTACGTGGACCGGATCGTCCTCGGCCGCCACAACTATCACTCCACCAAGACGTGGGATCCGGAAGGAATCGTCAGCACCCTTCCCGCGATTGCGACGGCCTTGTTCGGCATCATGGCTGGCCATATCCTGCGTATGAAACGCGATCTTTCGGAACGTACTACGTGGATGTTCTTTGCGGGGAGCCTGCTGCTTGCCGCGGGACTGATCTGCGATATCTGGCTGCCAATTAACAAGAAGCTCTGGACCAGTTCGTTCGCCCTCTTCATGGCAGGCTTGGATTTTATAATGCTTGCGATGTCCGTCTGGTGGATCGACGGGATGGGCCGGCAACGATCCGTGAGGCCCCTGGTAGTGATGGGAATGAATGCCATCGCGGTGTATATGGCGTCGGAACTTCTCGACATCACGCTGGGCTCCGTCCATCTGCAATCGGGCGGTTCCAGTATCAGCCTGCATACCTGGCTCTATCAAAACGTGTTTGCGCCCGTTGCTTCGCCGGCTAATGCGTCGTTGCTATATTCTCTTGCTTACGTGGGACTGATGTTCCTGCTCGCCTACGGCATGTACCGCCGCCACTGGTTTGTGCGAGTCTAAATACTTGCGGAGGAAACGTGGGTCTAAACGAAAGACGGAAGATCAAAGAATTGCAGGATGTGACCCTGCCGGAACGCGTGAAAGAGATTGCGGAGATTTGCGGCGCGGCCATTCCCTACGAAGTGGACTGGGACAGCTTCGCGGACGATCTGGAAGCGCTGAACTTCATGGACAACCTCTCCTGCCATCGTCTGAACATGGCCTTGCGCGTCATCTGCCGGGACGACATGGGCAAGGAAGCCGTGCGCGAATCGATCAAGAATGTGAAACTCAAAAACGTGCAGACCAAACCGGAGATGGCCATCGGCTTCGCGGGCGGCACGCTGGAAATGCACTGCGCGTATGCGCTTCATACGGACGGCATGTTCGGCGATGGCGAAATCCGGGAACTGTTGATGAAGAATTTATAGCGCAGTGCGAACGCTGTCCATCATTCTGTTGCTTGCCGCGGCGCTCTCAGCACCGAAAGCCGTCTGGACAGGGCCGTCAGTCACTCTACTGGGCAGCCCTTCGAAGGATGGCAAGTGGCTATCGTATGTCGATCGAGGCAATCTCGCCTTGCGCGATCTCGCTTCGGGCCGCGCCGTTATTCTCACCAGGCGGGCTAATGGCTCAAAAGAGTTTGCGTATTTCTCCGCTATCTCGCCGGACTCGCGGCGCATCGCCTATGCCTGGTTCAACGAACTCGGCTTCTATGAACTGCGCGTCATAGATTCCACCGGCGGCGAGCCGCGCATTTTGTACCGCAACGAAGAGGCCGGTTTCGTTCAACCGTGTGCCTGGACGGCGGACGGAAACCAGATCCTGACGCTGTTGTTTCGCAGGGACAATATCAGCCAGATTGTGATGCAGCCCGCTGCCGGCGGCCTTCCCAAGGTCCTCAAGTCCCTGAACTGGGTCTATCCGAAGAAGATGGATCTCTCCCCCGATGACCGCTGGATCGCCTACGATTCCTTCGCGTCCGAGAACTCCGGCGAGCGCACCATTTACCTGCTCGCGGTGGACGGCAGCCTGGAGCGCCGCTTGATTTCAGAACCGGGCGATCACTTGTTTCCGGTTTGGACTCCGGACGGCGGAAGCATTGTGTACGCCAGCGGCGCCGGCGTCCGCATGCTGGATGTGGCTGATGGGAAATCGCGATCCATTGCCGATAATCTGGGGCGGGTTGTCCCCTTGGGAATCACCAGCGGCCGGACCTATTATTATGGTCTACGCACGGGCGGCACCGATGTGTATGCTTCTGAAATCGACGCCAAGCCTGGCGGCTCGCCGCGTCCCGTAAGCATTCGCTTTCCAGGCCGCAATTCACAACCATCGTGGTCGCCGGATGGGCAGTGGCTCGCGTTCCTCTCAAGGCGGGGCACTGAGACGTTTGGCGAAGAGACCCGCGTGTTGGTGCTGCGTGCGGCGAAAGGCGATGAGGAGCGCGAGGTGGCGCCGAAACTAGCGCGGATGGACGCGCCGCACTGGACTCCGGACAGTAGGGCGCTGCTTGTGCGCGGTACCGACCGGCTAGGCCGCGAGGGCTTTTATAAAGTGGATATCGAAACCGCCAAGGCCGAGCGGGTCACCGAAGCAATCGATGCCAATGGCTGCGCACCCGCCAAGGCGGCCTTACTCTGTGGATCGGAACTCCGCATCGGAACGGAACGCTTTGAAACAAGACTGGCGAAGCCAACCGAACTGGCATGGGCTCCGCAAGGCGGCGCGATCTTTGTCGCGGACGGAACGCACTTGGTGCGAATTCCTCTCGATCATTCGCCGCCGCGGACGATTGACGTACCGTCCGGCTTCTCCCTTCATCCCAACGGCCGCACCATCGCATTCACGGCAGGCTCCACCACCTCTGAAGTGTGGTCGCTGAAAATCCCATGATCCGCGCCGCAACCTGCGCTGTACTGGCCATGGTGTTCGCACAGGCGCAAGCGCCGCTCGGTTTGGACGCCTATATTCCAGCGCCGGAAGACAATCCGTTGTCCGCGGACATTATCGCCCTGGGACGAAAACTCTTCTTCGATAAACGGTTGTCCCGCGACGGGTCCATCGCCTGCGCGACCTGCCACGACCCCAAACTCGCCTTCTCGGACGACAGGCCCGTAGCGCTGGGAATCGCCCGCCGGAAAGGACCCCGCCGAAGTCCGCGCATCGCCAACCGCGCCTACGGAAAGTCATTCTTCTGGGACGGACGCGCGGCCACTCTCGAAGAACAAGTAGGCGGGCCCATCGCAAATCCGCTGGAGATGGATCTTCCCGTTATTGAAGCCGCATCGCGTGTGAATCTGAGTGAGGCGCAACTGCGCCGCGCGCTGGCAAGTTACGTGCGTACGATCCTTGCCGGAGATTCGCCATACGACCGGTTCGTCGCCGGCGACCGCACAGCGCTCAACGCTCCGGCCCAGGAAGGACTAAAGCTCTTCCGCGGAAAGGGCGGCTGCATCGCTTGCCATCTGGGGCCGAATTTATCCGACGAGCGTTTCCACAACACCGGCGTGGGCGCCGGCGACGAGGGACGCGCAAAGGTGACCGGCAAGCCCGAAGATACCGCCGCATTCAAAACACCGAGCCTGCGGGATGTGGCCGTAACGCCTCCCTACATGCACGATGGCAGCATGGCGACACTGGAAGATGTGGTGGAGCATTACAATCGTGGAGGCCGCGCCAATCCGCATCTCGATCCCGAACTTCACGAATTGCAATTGACGGATGCTGAAAAGCACGCTGTGGTTGCGTTCTTAAGATCGCTGAGTGGAACAGTCAGCGAGGGAAGATTATAATCCGAAACGTATTCCTCTTCTTGCTGTCCGCAACAGCCGCTCATGGGCAACCGCAGGCTATCCAGGAAGAAACATTCCAAGGCTGGGTACTTTCCAACGGCCTGATGCGCGTGACCGTCTTGGCCGGCGGCAGGCACATCGCCGAAGTGCTTCCAAGGCGCGAAGGACGTTCGAACGGAAGCAGGGGTGCCGATCGTCAGTAGGCGGTGAGGTACTTATGCCTTGCCGCGAAACAGGTCGACGGCCAGCCACACCCAGGCCCCAATGAACGCGATGCCTCCAAGCGGCGTCACCGCTCCCAGGGTTCGCACCCCGGTAAGCGCCAATGCATAGAGGCTTCCGGAAAACAACAGAATTCCCGCGAACAACAAAACGCCGACGGTGTTGGCGGCCCTTGGCGCCAGCACCGGAGCCACCAGCAGTCCCAGCGCATGTACGAAATGGTAGAACACCGCTTTTTCCCAGATGCCCATCGAATAAGCATCCAGCCGGCCGCTCAATGCATGTGCGCCGAATGCGCCTGACATCACCGCAATCGCCAACATTGCCGCTCCCATCCCAGACCAATTCATCTCTACCAGTTTGCACTAGAATGTCTCTCATGAGACGCGTTACAGTTCTCGCCTTCGCCGGCGCCTTCGTGCTCTTCGCACAGACCTTGGATAAAGAAGGGGTTCTTGGGCAGCAACTCTTCAAGGAACTCGCACGGAAATGGAAGGCCGTTGAAACACCGGATGCTATCGTGGCGCTCGCCCGGAGCTTGAGCGCACAACAGACCCCGGACGTTAAGGTAGTCGAATCCGATCAACTGTTGGCTAACAGTTTTCCCGGCGGTATCGTCTATCTAAGCACCGCGCTGCTTCAATCCGCGACGCGGGTTGAACTTGCGGCGATCCTCGCGCATCAGATCGCGCACATCACCGCGCATCACGGGCAAACCGGCAATGTACCGATGTTTTTCATGGGAAGCTCAGCCGGAATATGCATCCGCACGGCTGGGTCCGAAACTCTATTGCCGAAGACCCTCGAAGCGCGCGTCATCGCGAACGAAGCCGAAGCCGACTTACTTGCCTCCCACTATTTGGGCCGCGCGGGCTATGAAGCAGCAGAAGTGAAGCCACTCTTCGACCGGTTCCATTGGGCATCACTCCCACGACATGCGCCGCGAAAAACCCCAACGCTGGCACGATAGTCCGCGTCCCTTTGTCTTACCGCCGGCAGGCACGATAGAATACGCTCACATCCATGCATCTCCGAATTATTGCACTCCTCACAGCCGCGTCCATGCTCCTATGCGCGCAAACCGTGCCGCCCATGCCCGCCACGGTGATTCACGAAGCCAACATCGAATACTCAAACGTCGGTGGCAAGGTGGAGATGGACATCGTACGGCCCCGCGCCGAGTCCGCCGAACCGCGCCCTGTGGTATTGCTGATTCATGGTGGAGGTTTCCGCGCCGGCAATCGCCAGAGTTACCTTCCCGAAGCCATTCGTCTGGCCGAGCGCGGCTACGTTGCGGCCACCGCTAGTTATCGCCTGGCTCCACGAAATCAATTCCCCGCGCCGGTGCATGACGTCAAGGCCGCCGTCCGCTTCCTGCGCGCCAACGCCGCGAAATACGGCATCGACAGCGAACGCATAGGCGTAATGGGCGGCAGTGCCGGCGGCCACCTGGTGCTGTTTCTGGGCCTCACGGCCGGAGTGGATGAGTTCGAAGGCTCGGGTCCCAACCGCCAGTTCTCCAGCAAGGTTTCCTGTGTCGTCGATTACTACGGACCAACCGACTTCACGCAATCGTATTCCAAGAGCGTGGACGCCGCGCAAGTGTTGCCGCAATTTCTGGGTGGCGATCTGGACCATGCCCGGCCTGCTCACATTCGCGCGAGTCCGCTGAATTGGGTCACTCCGAACGCAGCGCCGACACTGATCATCCACGGCACCAAGGACGCCTATGTTGCCTACGAACAGTCTTCCTGGCTACTCGAGCGCTTGCTCAACGCAGGCGTACAGGCGGAACTCGAAACCATCTCAGGCGCAGGGCACGGATTCAAAGGCGCGGACAAAGAGAAAGCCGAACAGCGCGCATTCGCCTTCTTCGATCAGCAGTTGAAGGAGAAGATTCCGCAGCGGCGCATTCTGATTTCCGATCACGGCCCCGCCGGCGAAATCATCGCCATGGAATGGCCCTCGGGCAAAGTGTTGTGGACCAAGCCGAATGAGCGCAGCCACGATGTGCAGGCGCTGCCGAACGGGCATGTACTCTTCACCCTAGGCGCGAAAAAGTACGTGGCGGAGCTCGATCAGAACCATCGGGAAGTGTGGACGTACGGCGCGGCCGAAGGCCTTGAACATCCCCTCAGCGCACAGCGCCTGCCGAATGGGAACACGCTGATTGGCGACGCGAAGCTGGGCCGCGTCATTGAAGTAACGCCGGATAAAAAGATCGTGTGGAAGTATGAAACGCCGGACATCGCCAACATGCGCATGCGCAACAGCCACCGCACCGATCAAGGCACCACGCTCATCGCCGTGGAAGCGGAAGCAAAAATCATTGAAGTGGATCAAGCTGGACAAATCGTGTGGCAGTGGCAGGCGCCGAACGGCAAGAATCGCCGCGCCTACCAGGCACGCCGGCTTGCCAACGGCAACACGCTCATCTGTATTTCCGATCCCGGAGAACTGGTCGAAGTGGACCCGTCCGGCAAAGTGGTCCGCTCTATTGGAGGCACAAAGTCGGACATCAACATGGGCTGGACGTCCGGCTTCGCGGTCTGGCCGAACGGGAATTTATTGATCTCCGATTACACCGGCAGGCGTCTGATGGAAGTAGATCCGGCCGGCAAGCTAGTCAATGAAATGCGCACCGGCGCGCGAACCGTAGCGAGTGTGGAGTTGCTGCCATGAAAACAACAAGACGGGATTTACTAGTGGGATCGATCGCCGCCGGCGTTGCGGCCAATCAATTAGACGCCCAGAGCACTGGACTCGAAAAGTTTGTGCGCTTTCAGCACGGCTCCGCTACCTCATACGGCATCGTCACCGGTGAAACCGTGGAAGCGATTCAGGGTGATCTTTTTGGCGCCCATAAGAAGACCGGGACCAAACACAGACTCAGCGAAGTGAAACTGCTGACGCCGTGCACGCCATCGAAAGTGCTGGCCGTAGGCTTGAATTACAAGAGCCACATCGGCACGCGTAAACCGCCATCCGCGCCGGAAATCTTCTATAAGCCCATCACCTGCCTGCAGAACCCCGGCGATCCCATAATCATTCCGAAGGATTCGCAAAACACTCACTACGAAGGCGAACTCGTCATCGTCATGGGAAAAAAGGCGTCTCATATTTCCGCCGCTGAAGCAAAATCCACCATCTTCGGTGTGTGCTGCGGGAACGATGTATCCGAGCGCGATTGGCAAGGCGGCCCGAACAAAGACTTGCAGTGGTGGCGCGCCAAGGGTGCCGACACCTTCGGCCCGTTAGGGCCAATGATCGTCCGCGGCATCGACTACGGAAACGTCATGCTGCAAACCAGATTGAACGGCGCGGTAGTGCAGAAGTCCAACACATCCGACCTGCTCTTCGATTGCCATGCGATTGTCAGCTACATCAGCCAATACGTTACTTTGGTGCCCGGCGACGTAATCTACACCGGCACGCCCGGCAGCACTAAGAAGATGAGTCCGGCCGACGTGGTGGAAGTCGAGATCGACGGCGTTGGCATACTTCGCAATCCGATAGCCGCCGCGTGACTTCGATAGAATAGAAAAAGGGTATTTGATGCGCACATCCGTTCTACTCGTTTTTTTTGTACTGTCCGTTCCACTCTTCGCGTCGGATCTGGCAGACGACGCCACGCTCATCTTGCAGACCAATTGCACCGGCTGCCATGGCGCGGACAAGCAGATGGGGAATCTGGATCTGCGCAGTTTGGATTCGGCGCTGGAAGGTGGCGAACGCGGTCTCGCCATAGCGCCCGGCAAGTCCGCCGAAAGCCGCCTCTACAAATTCATCGCGGGTATTGAAAAGCCGTACATGCCGCCTGGCAAGCGTCTTCCAGCCGGAGATATCGAAATCGTCCGCAAGTGGATCGACGCGGGTGCGAAGGTGAACTCTAACGATAAATCGCAAGCCAAGCCGCAAGAAGAAGCGCCGCTCATCAATACAAAGATGGAGGAGCGGATCATCACTCCACAGGACCGCCAGTATTGGGCGTTTGTCCCGCCGGCCCATCCGCCGCTTCCTCAAGTAGGCGCGGCCAATCCGGTGGATGCGTTCATTTTGGCGACACTACAAGCCAAGAAACTGAAACCCGCTCCCGCAGCCGATCGCCGCACGTTGATTCGCCGCGCGTACCTCGATCTCACAGGCCTTCCACCCACTCCGCCGAATGTGCAGGCTTTCCTGAACGACCGTTCCCCGAACGCCTTCTCAAAAGTCGTCGAAGCGTTGCTGGCCTCCCCGCATTACGGCGAACGTTGGGGTCGCCACTGGCTCGACACGGTGCGCTATGCCGATTCCGGCGGATTTGAATACGACCGCGACCGCGACAACGCCTGGCGCTATCGAGACTACGTAATCAAAGCGTTCAATGACGACAAGCCGTACAACCAGTTCGTTCAGGAACAGATCGCCGGAGATGAAATTGCCCCCAAATCATACGAAGGCCGCATCGCCACCGGATACCTGCGGCTCGGCCTCGAGAACAACCTGAAAAACGAACAGACGCGGATGGATGAACTGGACGACTTGGTCGCCACCACATCGAACACGTTCCTTGGCCTCACCGTAGGCTGCGCCCGTTGCCACAATCACAAGTTCGATCCCATCGCGCAGAAAGATTACTACCGCATGCAAGCTGTTTTCTTTTCCACCAAGGCCACGGAGTATCCGTTGGTGAACGAAGAGGAGGTGAAGCGCTTCAATGCCCAACAGGCGCACGTCACTGAGTTGCAGGTTCCCTCGAAGGCGAAGCTAACGGAAATCGAGAGGCCTTACAAAGAGAAGCTGATTGCGGAGAAAAAAAGCAAGCTGCCTGAATACGTTCTGGTCGCCTTGAAGACCCCGGCGGACAAGCGCACGGAAGGACAGAAGCTGAACGCGGAGCAAGTGGAAAAAACTCTATCCGCGGATCAGAAGGAGATCCTCGCCGTCATGCCGGAAGCAGACCTGCTGCGGCATCAGCAAGTCTCGAAGGAAATCACAGATCTGGATGAGCAACGTCCAAAGCCTTTGCCCACTGCCATGGCGATCGCGGAAAAAGGCCGCGAGGCTCTTCCATCGCATTTTCTCTATCGCGGCAGTCCAGGCTCAAAGGGCTCGCTCATGAAGCCCGGTGTCATCGCCGCGGCCATTCAAGGAGAGTGGCAGTTCCCGGAACCTCCGGCCGATGCCACCACAACCTGGCGCCGCCGCGGACTGGCCGCGTGGATTGCCGGCGACGAAAATCCGCTCACCGCCCGCGTCATGGTAAACCGCATCTGGCAGCATCATTTTGGCGAAGGCATCGTCAGAACGCCGAATAACTTCGGCAAGATGGGCGAACGTCCAACGCACCCGGAACTGCTCGACTGGTTGGCCACCGAATTCGTTCAGCAGCACTGGAGCATGAAAGCCATGCATCGGCTCATCATGAACTCGGAGGCCTACCAGAGAGCGAGTGACGACGTAGCCGCGAACCTTGAGATTGACGGCGAAAATCGCTACTTCTGGCGCATGCCGCGCCAACGGCTGGAAGCCGAGGGCATCCGCGATTCCATGATGGCCGTCGCCGGAAACCTCAATCTGCAAGTTGGCGGCTCCGCGGTCCACCCATACATCGATCCAGCTCTTTTCCAGTCCAGCAGCAAGCGCACCTGGGTGGGAAAGCCGGATACCGATCCTGAGACGTGGCGTCGCGGCGTCTACGTATTCTCAAAGCGTTCCATCCCGCTGCCCATGCTGGAAGTGTTCGATAAGCCGGATTCATATGGCTCCTGCGCGCGGCGGAACCGCAGCACCATCGCCCCGCAAGCGCTCATCCTGATGAATAACAGTTTCGTCTTGATGGAAGCGAAGATGTTCGCTGACCGTCTGCGCCGCGAGGCCGGTGGCGATCCCGCCGCACAGGCGAACCTGGCCTTTCAACTGGCGCTAAGCCGTCCCCCCAGCCACTCCGAATCCGAAACCGCGGTCAAGTTCATTCGCGGCGATGCCCAGGGTCTGATGGATTTCTGCCAGACTATTCTCAACTTGAACGAGTTTGTGTATATCCCTTGATCAACCCACCATGAACAATCGCTTTTTATCACGCAGAGAATTGTTGAACCGGGCTGGCGGCGGTATCGCAGGGCTAGCCTTCGCTGACTTGATGCGAGGCGCCACCGCGGCTCCGGGTACATCGCTGCTGGCCGTCCGCGCGCCGCATTTTCCCGCAAAAGCCAAGGCGGTCATCTCCATCTTTTGCTATGGCGGTGTAAGCCACGTAGATACTTTCG
>JANXXV010000058.1 GCA_025350445.1 Bryobacteraceae bacterium
GGAAGATCATTATGTTCAAGACGGGGCACTCGCTCATCAAAGCCAAAATGAAGGAGGAAAATGCCGAACTGGCCGGCGAGATGAGCGGCCATATCTTCTTCGCCGATCAATACTACGGCTTTGACGATGCACTTTACGCAGCCTGCCGGCTGATCGACATTGTGGCCAATTCCGGCGAGCCGCTGTCCGCGCAAATCGCCGGACTTCCGGCGTTGGTGTCCACACCGGAGATCCGCGTCGACACTTCGGACGAGATCAAGTTTGACGTGGTCGCCAAAGTGGCCGCGCATTTCCGCAAGACGCACAAGATCTTCGATATCGACGGCGCCAGGGTGCTGTTCCCGAAAGGCTGGGGCTTAGTTCGTGCATCCAACACCCAGCCGGTTCTGGTGATGAGATTTGAAGCGGAGACGCCGGAACTTCTCGCCACCTACCAGGCGGAGGTGGAAGCCGCGGTGGCGCAGGCACAGCCCACAACAAAAAGGGCTGGTTCGTAAGAACCAGCCCACATTCAGGAAATGGTGGAGATAGTTGAGGTGTCCTCCGACTCCAACACCTCAACCAACTTCAGCATGTCACGGAATGGCGGAAACTGCGCCCGGTATTTGGTTGCACTTGTACTACTCATTCGGTTTCGAGCGGGCTATGCCGGACTGCGGCTACATGCAGACGCGCGCGGCTCGGTATCCATTCCGAGCAACGACCGTCAGCGAGTTTTTGGGGAAGACTTTCAGTTTCGTGCGCCGAAGGTCTCAGTGCGCCCGGCGAGCGGTTTTACAATCGATCCGCCGCAAACGCCGACGCCGATGTTCAACAAAGCGTTCAGCAAGTTGTAGAGAACGGCGTAGATCATCTATTCGGTCACCGGTTGTTTTCCCGGTAGCCGGAACGTAATCGGCGTCTGCGGCGCGTCACCAGGCGGATAGGAATCCTCCCACGCACAAGTCCGCCGCGCTGCCCGCGGTTTGTGGGATCGCCAATTCAAAAATAGAACTTCAGCGCAAGTTGGATTTGCCGCGAGGTCCGGGTGAAATTTGCCGGATCTCCGGCGCTCGAGATCGTGCCCACAGTCGGCGCCCCGATCGATATGTTGGGGTTGTTGAATTGCGGAGTATTGAACAGGTTGAACATCTCCGCGCGGATTTGCACATATCGGCTTCGATCCCCGGAAATGTATGTCGTCTTCACAAAATTCACATCCACTTGGTGGGTTCCGGGACCGTTGAAGGTGTTTCGGCCGCAGTTTCCGAAAGTGTAAAGGGCGGGCGTCGCAAAGGCTGAAGAATCGAACCATCTGTTCGGAGCCGGATTGTCCAGTGATGGATTCCCGATACAGTTCGGCCGGCTCGATGTACCAGTGTTGGCGAGCGGAGTGGCCAGGGTGGGCGTCAACGGAAGCCCGGTGGACACCTGCACAATGCCGTTTATATTCCAGCCTTCCACCAGCTTCGAACCCACCGTTCCCAGTCCGCTTCCAATTCTATTGCCTTGGCCGAACGGCAGCTCATAGGTCGAGCTGAATACAAAACGGTGGGTAACGTCCCAATCGGAGCGTCCCCGGTCGCCCTTCCGGTAATAAGCATCCTGGACGACGCTGCCTTCACCCTTGCCATCGTCCATGGACTTTCCGAACGTGTAGCCCGCCAGGAACCTGAAGCCGTGCGCCAGCCGCTGCTGCGCCTTCAACTGCAGGCTGTTGTAGCTGGACTGGCCGTCGTTGAACATCGCGGTAACGCCTGGCCACGCTGGAAACGGACGTCGTAACTGCACGTCGCCAGGGCCTGGAACGGCGCGGTTTATGTCGGACCTCAACATATTTCGCGTCCCCTTGTTGCCGACGAAAGATGCCGTCAATACCAAATCCTTTGTCACCAACTCTTCGATAGTGAGGTTCCGCTGTTGGACATAGGAATTCTTGCCGTAGGGGTTTTGGTAGGTGGCCGTGTATAGGACGCCCTTTACAGGGAGCACCGCGCCGTTCGTTACAGGAATAGTGATTACCGGGGGAATGCCGTCCTCCAACCGGTTGGTGGGACTGGTGATCGGAGTGGTTATCGACGAGCTCCATGTGAATGGCGGCTGATACATCAGTCCGGAAGTTCCCCCGAACCCATGCACAGCGTAGTCGTCGTAGAAAAAGCCGTAACCACCGCGCACCACGAACTTCGAGTTCACTTGGTAAGCAAAGCCGAAACGCGGAGCGACGTCTCCGAAATCGATGCATCGCAGTGCACGCCCGCATGGGGCATTGGAACCGGCGAGCACTACGGCGCCGCCGGGTACGGCCGGGTCGAAATTGGCCTGCCGATCGGCTACCTCCACCCGTGGTGTGTACAGTTCGTAACGCATGCCAAAGGTAAGCGTGAGCCTGGTGCTTGCCTTCCAATTGTCCTGCACGTATCCGCCAGCTTCAATCTGGCGTTGCCCCACTTCGCTGAGGAGCACAGTCAAGGCGCTGCTCGATGGCAATCCAAGCAAGAAATCACCCATGCCGCTACCCGTATTTCCGACTCCAATCTGGCTGGTGAATTGTCCATTGAACGAGAAGCTCCCACGCTGGCTGCTGGATTGGAAGAAATTGTACTGCCGCCGGATGAAGTCACCACCAAACTTGATAGTGTGGCGGCCCTTTAGCCAGGTTACATGGTTGGTCACCTCATAGTTGTTGTCGGTTACTATGAACGGCTGAATGCCAGACTCGCCGAGTCCCGTAAACCCGGTTACCGAAAAGCTCGGCATTCCACTCGAATACGCTATAGCCGGGTTGTTCACGAAGGGGATACCTACCTTGTCAGCCACGTTGTCGCCCTGTAACGGATTGGCGAAAAAAACATGCTCACGGGTATAGCCGAGACGTAGTTCATTGACCCATTGAGGCGTAAATATGTGAGTGTGGCCGATGGCGAGCCCGCGCGCGGTTAGCGTTTCAGGGGCGGCCTGGATCGGCTGAGTGTTCTTCGTATACGGACTGGGCAGAATCGGAAGACTCAGGATGCCGGGGTCATCCAGTTTGAAGTTTTGCAGGATGAAACGACCGAACAGGTTATCCTTCTCCCGGAACTGGTGATCGATCCGCGTACCGAATCCATTGCTATCCGAGTTGCGTTTGGGATTGTACAGGAAGTTGTTGCCCACACCCGCGGCGTTAGGCAGCGGCTCATTGAGCGTAATCAAGCGCTGGGCCGCTACGTCCAGCCGGTTAGCGGGAATTGTATCGTTCGGGAACCGCTGCTTCAGATTCGTCTGTCGATCGTAAGTCAGCGGATCGTAGATGGGTTTGCCTAACTGGGACAGATCCCCGGTGCGCATCTGCGAGGTGGGCACGGAATTCAGGTAGGTCTGCGCCTGACGGATCTTATATCCTTCGTAGTATCCGAAAACGAAGGTTTTGTTACGCACAATCGGGGTACCCAGCGTGGCGCCATACTGGTTCATCCGGAACGACGGAATGCGTGTGTTTCTCCGATCGAAAAAATTCTTTGCGTCCAGGGCGTCGTTTCGCAAAAACTCGTATACGTTTCCGTGGAGTTCATTGGTTCCGCTTCGGATTACTACGTTCACCGTTCCACCCGGATTCTTGCCGAACTCCGCCTCCTGATTACTGGTTTGCACCTTGAACTCCTGGATGGCATCCACCGGAGGATAGAGAATGATACTGCTGACCGTGCTCTCGGCGTTGTCGATTCCGTCCACCGTATAGTTGTTGCTTCCGGGCCGCTGGCCGTTAACCTCCACTCCGGGCTGACCCGCCCTGGCGCCCAGATACTGATTGTTATTCGGATTACCGACGGCCGCGGCGGGAGTCACGCCAACCGTCAAATTCACCAGGTTCACGAAGAAACGCCCGTTGAGGGGCAGCTCAACTACCCGGCGCTGTTCCACTACGTCGCCCAGTTCGGCGGATTCGGCGTGCATCAACGGAGCAGCCTCAGTTACCTCCACCACCTCGTTGACTTGTCCCACCTGTAATGTGAAGTCGACGGTGGCCACCTGGTTTACCTCCAGATTGACCCCTCGCCGCATCTCCTTTTTGAAACCTGGCGCTTCCGCCGTGAGGATGTAATCGCTCGGTTTGAGCGCAGGCACCGTGTATCTGCCCGCGCCATCGGACAATGCGGTGAAGACGTCGATATTCGTACGCGCATCCGTAACGGTGATTTTTACCCGGGGAACCGCAGCGGCGCTCGTATCCCTGACCGTGCCGGTGATCGTCCCGGTATCCGATTGTGCCCAAGACATTGCTGGAAACAGGACAAGAAAGGGGCAAAAAATCGCCCACCGCGTAGCGTTTGAATTCATGGCGTTGACAATATACGACTTATAGTCCGGTGTCAATGTCCGGCTTTCAGTTTGGTTTTCAGTTTCGTGCGCCGAACGTCTCAGTACGCCCGGCGAGCGGTTTCACAATCGATCCGCCGCA
>JANXXV010000063.1 GCA_025350445.1 Bryobacteraceae bacterium
TCCAGAACCAGCGTCGCGGAGACGCCGATTTTGTCGATATCGATGCCAGTAACGTCTTGAAAGCTCACAATTCCTCGGCAAGCCACATGTTTCGGCTCTTGGCAAGCCAGATTCTGTGTCCACGCGATTCCTTCATCCGACACCCGGAAGCCAGTATGGCTGCCGGATCGTGCGCCGCCTCTCCTTGGCAGGTGACTTGCGAGGCGACTCCAGGGGGCGCGATCCTCGGCGGGCAAGGTCAGACGCGTGCGCTTCCCTCTGTTGGGTGTGCTCCATTGTAACTTTGTGAGCGAAAACTGCATGGTCAATTAGAGAACGATCATCTAGTCGTCCGTCAGCGACGTGCAACATTCGCCCGGACCGCGTTACGCAACGTAACGTCACCTCCGTTTTTGCTTCGCAACAAACGCCGCAACTGCCTTAAGCAGTTCTATGTCCGTCTTGGAATGCGGTTGCAGTTTCTCGGCGAATGTCCGGCCAGGATGGAGTACGTCCCACGGCGATCGCTGTTGCCGATAGCTGCCTGACCCTGGATCATGATTGCCGAATTCATCAATGAGCCGGTTCCATATCGGCGAAAACATCTCGATCAGCAATGATTCGCCCAGCGGAATCCAAATCTCATCGACAACCAGATAGCGGCAAGCGAAATCCTTGACCGATAGGTTCTTGGTCTGCTGGATCGACTCGGCATGATCGCAGAGCCGGTTGAAAAGAACCACTCCAGCGGGGGCGTCTAATCCGAAACCGCCCTTATGCGCACCTTCTGGAACGGCCTTGCCGACGTAGATCAGCGGTATCTCTTTGCCCTCCGCATCAGCTTTGGCAATAGTGCGGTAGACTGCGTGATCGCCCGAATAATAAATGGCATAGATTCCGGCCCCGATAAACTTCTCGCAGGGTGGAAGGGGACCAACTGGCTGTGCCAGCAGTGCATTCACAATGCTGGTTCCGAGACTTTTCTTATCCAGCGGGTTAAAGAGCTGTTCTGTCCGCACGCTTTTTCTCCACGAGATGCCTGCCGATGTCGGCGGCCATAATCCGTCCCAGATCAACCTGGACCGCATTGCCTAGCTGCCGCATATTTTCACTCCACGATCCGCGGAAAAGAAATTGATCGGGGAACATCTGGATTCTGGCCGATTCGCGTACGATCAGATACCGAAAGTTTCCCGGCTTAATAGGATTCTGTTGAGTATTGGTGCTGACATATTTGATAGGCATGTCAAAGCGGTAAATGAAATTGTTCGTCAATCACGACCTTTGACAGCCTGAACCCGTCAACGAGGGCAATTGGATTCTTGCCATCCTCGTTCGCCTCATTGATAGCTGCCTTTGAGAAGTGACTCGTCGTGACAACAGCGCCCCTGGCAAATGGCTTCAAGCTTCCACGTAGCTCAGCGACTTCCTTGCGTCCCACGGAGTGCAGCCAACGCTTGGCCTGCACTTGGACCAATGCGTTTTCAAAGAGCCAAAGCCGACTCCCAACTATGGCGTTCACATCGACTCCACCATCGGAACTGAACTTTGTAACGCAGACGTCCGAAAAACCGCAATGTTCAAGTAGATCCTTAACAAAAAACTCGAAGTTCTTGGGCTCCATCGCTAACAACTTGCTACGAACCCGCTCGATCCGCTCGATGTTCTCAGTTTGTTGGTAATCGCCCGCGTGGATGATCTCGTCGTCGTCGGAATTATTGACAATTCGGAGTCTCGACGTAGTTAGCGTTTGGTTCGAAATTTCAGCTTCGATCGCAAGGGGCAAGATCTGACGTTCGCGATGAATCCTGAATTCAAAAAGCCAGACTCTGCGGACCTTGCCATCGGCGTCGAGTTGCGTGTCCGGATAGTGCCGAAGGTATTCAAGCAACCCCAGATACTTCCAGCGTTTCGGTCCGACGGACCGGTCCCTTCTATTGGCGGCTAACACGAATCCGTGTATGGGAAAATTGAAGGTCTTTTGCTCGATCACCCGATTGTTTACACCGGCGAGCGTCTGTTGGCCGAGTTTTCCGGCCGCCGTATAGGTCAATATACCCTCCTCCAATCTGTCATGGTATGGATTCTCACCAGTGCCATGGAGGCCTTGTAAAGAGGTCATGATAATCGCCCTCAGAACCGATTTGTTCTGAAGCGAAAGGCGGATACCCCCGGCGTTTGAAACCTTGAGGGATCTAAAGATCTCATCATTTGAATAAAGCTGTCCTACCACTAATGCTTCGATCATCGGACACGGCTCACGCGTTCGCAGCGTTCGGATGGGTTGAGAGTGTACATCCCCTGGTTCTCCTGGCCAATCATAACGCCCGATCCCCGCGATTGCCCATAGGAGACAGTCCTTTGTCGAGAACTCACTATACCCCGGCTGTTCCGGTTCAGCGTGAAATGGCCGGGATCGGGCGCATCTCGATCCCAACACGAAGGACGCGCGACCGGGGGAAGCACTGTCGCGTCAGGCCTTTTACGTTCTCGATCAGGATGGCCTTCGGCCGCAACGCCAGTACCGCCCTGACGGTTTCAGGGAACATGTTCCGTTCGTCGTCGTAGCCGCCATGCTTCCCGCCCATCGACCAAGGCTGGCAAGGCACACCCGCGGCGAGCAGGTCAATGTCCGTACCGCATTCGTCGAAAGCAAACTGCGTGACGTCGGCCTCAAAGAGAGGCCAATCCTTCACCGGCTGAAGGCCGCGCTTTTGATTTGCACGGATCGTGTCGCAGGCGTCCTTATCGATCTCGACAACCGCCTTATGCGAAAATCCGGCATTCGATATGCCGAGCGCAAGGCCACCGGCCCCGGCGAATAGCTCCACTGACGTCAATCTGCCTCCAAGAACTCCCTTATTGTATCGGCAAGTTTGGGCGATTTGATAGCGCACTCCCAGATCACCAGAACTTTCCAACCCTCACGCCGCAAGTCACGCTGCGATTTGAGATCGCGCTCGCGGTTTTTTTCGAGCTTCGGTTTCCAGAACTCTAAACGGGACTTCGGCATCCGCGCCAACTTGCAAGTCGCGCCGGGGTGCCGATGCCAAAAACATCCATGTATGAAAATGATTTTACCGCGGCTTGGGAAGACGAGGTCGGGCTTGCCCGGAAGGCCGGAAACGTGCAACCGGTAGCGGAACCCCATCCTATGGATGAGACGCCGAACGAACAACTCCGGCGTAGTGTCCGCGCTGCGGACTCTACTCATGCGCTCGCTACGTTCGACCGCCGTCAACGTATCCATGGACGTGGCTGTCCAATTTAGACTGTTTGCCAACCAGTCAACTACGACGCCTTGCCCATCACCCGGAATCGCGGAGCCTCCTCCTGATTCTCACCGCCGATCAGCAGGACCCCCGCAATGGTTCGCTGTGCCAGCAGTTGCTTCGGAGTGATAGCGATGCCCGCGGCCTTGGCGCGGGTGCTGATTTGCAGGACGTGATGCGAATCGGCGCCAAGCTCGAAGATGTCATCCTCCACTCCGACCTGATCCAGCCACAGCGCTTCAGCCCAGATCCGCGCCAGGGTCTTCTCAGCCGCTGTCCGCGGCGCGACGTATTCGCGCCCAATTCGATGTCCGTAATCCGGGGCAGGGAGCGCGCTTCGATCCACTTGCCCGTCCTGTGCCGCAGGCAGATGCTGCATCATTACAAACGCGGTGGGAATCAAATGCGCCGGCAAAGAGTCCGCCAGGCACGCCCGAAGATCCTGCGCCGCAATCGATGACTCCGCCGGAACCACGTAAGCGGTCAGGCGCTTGTCGCCGGGCGTGTCCTCGCGAACGACTACTGTGGCTTCCAATACGGCGTCGTGTTGCAAGAGGGCCTGCTCGATTTCTCCCGGTTCCACTCGAACGCCACGAAGCTTCACTTGTCTATCGAGTCGTCCCAGGTATTCGATCTCCCCGCCGGGCAGTATTCTTGCCAGATCCCCCGACCGGAAGAAACGGCTGTCCGGCTTATTTGAATACGGGTCCTGGACAAAGCGCCCGCTGGTAAGATCCTCGCGATTCCAATAGCCGCGCGCAACACCTGCGCCGCCGATGCACAACTCACCCTCGACACCGCTGGGAACCGGGTTCAAGTTCCGGTCGAGAATATACATCTCCACGTCTGGAAGGGGCTGGCCAATCAGGCTGCCCCGCCGGTTGCCCGGTTCGCTTACGGCGTCCGCCGTCCGCACGCCGCGGCAGGAAGCGAAGACCGTCGCCTCGGTAGTGCCGTACATGTTGAACACTTCCACACGATCGTCTCCGTTGCGATCAAACCAAGGCTTGAGGCCGGCGAACGGAAGAGCTTCCCCGCTCAGTATGAGCAGGCGCAGCGGCAGACGATTGCCCGCCAGGTTCTGCTGGTCGGCTTCGATCAAATGATGGAACGCGGATGGTGTTTGATTCAGTACCGTGACGCATTCCGCTTCGAGCAAGCGGCGAAAATCCTGCGCGGAAGCGGCAACGGCGGAAGGAACAATTACCAGCCGGCCGCCGTAGAGAAGGCAGCCCCAAAGCTCCCAGACGGTGAACGCCGATGCCCAGGGGTGAGCCAGTGCCCAGACGTCGGATGGTTCAAAGTGGAATCTCTCATCGGTGGCGGCGAAAAGGCGAGCCACATTGCGATGGGTAAGGACGACGCCTTTCGGTTTACCGCCGGAATCCGGTGTATAAATCGTGCAGCACAAATTGTCCGGCGAGCCCGCCGGAGCAGGGTTCTGTTCGCTCTCCCGGGCGATAAGCGGCCAATCCGTGTCAATGCAGATACTTCTGATTCCGGCGCTGGGAAAGTAGTTCAATAACGCCAGTTCGGTAACAATGAAACTGCTCCGCGCGTCTTCCAGCAGGAACCGCAGGCGCTCGGGTGGTCCGCCCGCGTCGAGCGGAACATATCCGCCTCCAGCCTTAAGAATGCCAAGTACACCAACTAACATAGCCAGCGAATGTTCGACGCAGAGGCAGACCGCTGTTTCCGGCCCAACGCCGTGCTTCCGTAAATAGCGCGCCAACTGATTGGCCCTGGTGTTCAACTCGCCATACGTTAGCCGCCGGTCTTCCAGCATGACGGCGACGGCGCTCGGGTTGACCGCTGCTTGCTCCTCAAAGATTTCGTGAATGCAGCGAACCGCCGGATATTCACGGGGGGCCCTGCTCCAACCTGAAAGTACCGCCGCCGTCTCCGCGGGCGTCATTAGAGCGACGCGCTGAACAGACTGTGTGGGGTCGGCCGCCGCATGCAGCAGAAACGATTCGAAGTGGCCCAGCCACCGGCGAATGGTGGATTCGTCGAATAGGTCCGTGCTGTAATCGCAATCGAGAATGAGTCCGTCGCTTAATGCGGTCACTCTCAGGAACAGGTCGAAATGGACGGCGCTCTTCGGGTTGGCGGTGACGGCCGCCGCGAGTCCGTCGAAAGCCAATCCCGCGCCCGCGTGCTCCAGATTGAATTGAACTTCCATCAACGGCTGGCGGCCCTTGTCCCGCGGTAGATCGAGTTTGCGGACAAGAGTTCCGTACGTATATTCCTGGTGGTCGCAGGCGTCCACCAGCGTCCGCTTTGTCTGATTGAGGAACTGCTCTACCGTTGTTTCGTCTTCGGTTCGCGCCAACAGCGGGAGAAAGCCGATGGAGCGGCCAACCACAGTGGCGGCTTCGATCGCCGATTGGGCCGCCGCCGGAATTCCTACTACGGAAATCGCGCGGCCGGCCAAACGCTGCAGCAACGCGTGCAGGCCGCTCAGCAGGGTTACGAAAAGGGTGCATCCTTGGGTCAGTCCCAGACATTCGATCTGGTGTGCATTTTCGGCGGAGATGGTTGCGCGGCAGGTGGCAACCCGAAACGACGGCACCGCAGGCCGCGGACGATCCGATGGCAAGTCTAAAGGCGGCGGGATTTCCTTGAATTGTTCCAGCCAATAGGCCTCAGTCCTCCGGCCGTCCGCGGTTGCCGGACGCCGTTGCCCGGCGATGGCATATTCACGGAACGAGCTTACCTCCGGCAACCGGCAGACCGACTCTTGGCGTTTTGCGGAATAGAGCTTCGAGATTTCGTCCAGGACTACGTTTGCCGACCACCTGTCACAAATAATCCGATGGCTGGAGAAAACTAAAATGTGGTCGTCAGGTTGAAGGCGTACCAGCATCGTCCTGACAAGCGGACCGGCCGCCAGATCGAACGGCGTTCCGGAATCTTCCATGACCAACTGTTGGTAGGCGCTGGCGCGCTCGTCCGGTTCCAGGCCTGAGAGGTCGACGATGGTGAAGGGAAGATCGAGCGCCGGGGCAATGCGCAGCGATTCGCCTTGCGCCTCCACGGCGGCTCGCAGCGCTTCATGGCGCGCAATGATTTCGGCAATGGAATCCTGCAGTGCGGGGATGTCCAGATCGCCCAGCAGATGGACGCTGCATGAATCGTTAAAGACGATGTTCGCGATGCCACCACCGTGCGCAGCCCGCGAGATCTCAATTTGGGCTTCGGTCATCGGTACGGTCGACACCGGGGAAGGGATAACGGGTTCCGGAACGGACGCTTTTTCCGGAGGGGACGGGAACAAGCCGCCTTCCTGCATTTCCCGTACGCTGCGGCGGAAA
>JANXXV010000075.1 GCA_025350445.1 Bryobacteraceae bacterium
GCCGCGATCTTTCGATCACGGAAGGCTCGCCGGACCTCGTCGGGACGCTGCAAATCATCTTGCTTCAATGGGGCCGCGATCTTTCGATCACGGAAGGTGCCGCATATCTAACTATTCTATTATCAAATACCTGGCGGCGCAATCGCGAGCGCCTCACAAAAATCACCCTCATCAACCGTACAAAATCCAAAACCCCAAAACCTCCCCCTCTATTTTCTGTCATTTACACCTCGCGAGCGACCCCCACACTTTCTTCACCACCACACCGCTCGCGCCACCCTACCGCGTTGTGAACACCGGATACTCCGCAATCTCTCCCTGCACCACCCGCGCCAAAAGCCGCACCTGAATCTCCAACAATCGCCGGTAACTCACCCTATAATCGAAAAGCGGATGCGTCACCAAGGAGTCCATCCGCAACTCGTACGCCCGGAAGAACCCCTTCCTCCCAGCCGCACTCAACGCCACCGCCGGCCCGGACTGCACAAAATCTTTCGGCGTGATCATCCGCGTGTTAATCGCGTTCACAACCGCCGAATCCGCGATCAACGGCCGGAACGGCTCCATCAAGTCTAACGCCAAAGCAGGCCGCCCGAACCGGGGCGCGTGATAAAACCCAATAAACGGATCAAAGCCCACCGCATAGCACGCAATCGTCAGATCTTTCGCCAGCATGCTGTAAGCCAGAGACAGCAACGCATTCACCGCATCCTTCGGCGGCCTCCGGTTTCGTGCCGAAAAGTCAAACCGGAATTGCGCCTGCTCTCCTCCCTCATCGTCCGCCTTGATCAGCCCCGGAAAGTTCGAAAAGTAGATTCGCGCCGCGTTCCCCTCAATGCCCAGCAATTGCTCCAACCCGTTGGCCCGCTCCGCCGCCTCTGCCATCTGCTTCATCCCCAGCAGCGCCTCGGGTTTTGGTTCCACATGATTGCGCTGAAGCATCGTGCGCTGATTTCGAATTTTCCCCGCCACCAGTTGACCAGCCACTGATACCTTGAACCGCTCCGAATCCGCCAGCCGGAATTGCGACTGGCGCAGAAAAACATTCTTCGTGTTCAGCCCGCTCGTGATTCCATAGAACCACCCACCCTGCGAAAAGTAACAAATCGGAACATCGGCCTCGCACAACGTCTGGATCGCCTGCGTCGTCAACTGCACATTGCCCATCAGGTTCACTTGGCAGACCTCTCCGATGCGGATCTCCTGCTTCAAGTCGTCCTTCTCGCGAATTTGCAGCACCTCGCCCGATTTCCCCACGCGCGTCCCCTGCGTATTTAGATAGACCGGCTTTCGTTCGCTTCGCGGCGTTACCAGCCTGCGGATCAGCACTTGCGCCGGCGTCCTTTCCTGCGGCGGTTCACCAAACAACAGCAGTTGCTCGTGCGCCGGACCGCCAAGCTGAATCGCGATCAGCGAATTCGTCTCGTCCGGCAGGCAGATGCCCACCATCGAACACGCCGGGCACTTCGGCGAATCCACCAGCGGCGAAGGCATAATCCCCAGCTTCGCCGTTTGCCACGCTTCTGCAATCAGACGCTCGGTCTCCGCCATTACGTCGGCGTCGAAGCGCACCCGGACACGTTGCCGGGTCTTCGCATAGTAGGCGACTCCCTCTTCGCACACATAGCCCGCCTCGCGCAGCACCAGGCCTTGAATCGCCAGTTGCACGCGGTCGCTCGGCCACAACTCCAGCCCATCTTTGGTTTCTCGCGGCTTCCCGTGTTTGTAGTCTACCGGCGTAACCACGCCGCCTACTGACTCCACCAGGTCCATCTTCGCGATCACCCGGCACCGTTCGCTCGCCAGTGTGACAGACCGGGAGTGAATCGTCTCGCCTTCCGCCGCTTCTTCCGGAGTCGCCAGCTTGGTGGGCTTGGCATCCACCTTCGCATGTTGCGCGCTGCCCTCAAGGGTGTCCACGCTTTCTCGAAACAGTCCCTCTACGAATTCGAAGAAGAACAGCCGTGGGCAATACACGAATTCGTTCACCATTCTGGCGGGCAGATAGTCCGGTAGCAGCCGTTCTTCGGAAGCGTCCATGGGTTACCTCGCGAAATGGGGTGCGGATATTCTTGTCGGTCAAACAATGAAGCAGGGCGCGTCAATAGTCGTGTAAGGTTTCCCCAAGGCGGCAATCGTTCGTTCGCCGCGGCCTTCTGACGGGCCAAGATTCACAAACAATACCTGGTCTTCCTTGTGGTGGATGACTCCGGCCAATTCGCCTCGGCAACGGACCAGATCGCTGCCCGTCAGCTGGCATTCAAAAACGGAATACTGCAAATGGTCTCCGAAGTTCCGCATGATCCGGAACACTTTCCGCAGCCGCTTGTCATCGCAGATGTCGTAACAGATCAGGTAGGTTGTCCGCATTGCCTTGATCCTGCTACCAATTCCGCGGCATTGAAGCTTGTCATGTACTTATTGGGTTTAAATCGAGTCGCACTGTAAATTGCGGTGACACCGCGCGAAAGCAGCCTATGACTGTTGTCAGTGTTATGAAGATCGGAACACCCCATAAGTGCTTCTAACGTGCGTAAGGAAATGGGTGTTTGCCAAATCGGCCATCGAAAATCGACTGTACGCTTGTTGCGCTGGAATCCCCGCGTGCCCAGGCCCTGTGCCGCGTAGAATACCGGGAAAAGAGGCAGTGACTCAAAAGCTAACCAGACTGCCGCACGAACACCACTGTTCACCATCTTGGTTGGAGCCGCACCGCTGAATGCTCCCAGCTTGATAGTTGACGGATCCCATCCAAGCGAGTGTTGATCGTCGCGGTAAAGCCAGGGTCCGAACAACGCCTCGTTAACAGACTTGCCGTCTCCTTCAAGGGAATACACCAGCTTCACTGCCTCAGCAAGAAATTTCTGTTGCGCTACGGTCATATCCAGTGGTGTTGGATCGAGTTCTCCTTCCTCGCCTCCAAGTTCCGTACCAAACGCCGCAAACCAGTTCGATGACAGATTCCCGAATTTCAGCGGAGCCGACGCAGCCTCGCGAAAAGTCTTCGCTGGGATACCCTTGATTTGTTCGGACCAATTCCATTCGGGGCGGGCGCTCGCACCAGTCAAACAAGAAAGCAACTTCTCAATAAGTTCCTGATCGCTCAACAGTTCTTTCACGCTAAGCACTGCGGACCATCTTCCGTTAGTAATCTTCCAGGAAAGGCAAGACTCCGTCAGTTCGAGTTGCTGAGTACAAAGCCGCAGGACTCCAAACGCTGCCATCACCCCAATCGGTATGTCACCTCTAATCCCGGTCAACTCAATCTCGCTCATAACTCCTCCTGCTCGCGACGAGACTGCACGCAGTCGGCTCGTCTGACGATTGCCTCAAGGTACGCAAGTCCCCATGCTCCGTACCGTGCGTTCAAAGACCAGAACCGGTCCACCCACCCGGAATCAAGTTGGTGGAGACGAGGCGCTGCATTCGCCGACAGCATCAACCCGTTATATCGAATACTCAATTCGGGCGCATCCGGATCATTCCAGACGGGAACGAAAGGACGTCCGAAGCCATGGTGGGTTCCGATTAGATGAATCACAAGATCGCGGTCGTGAGCACAATCTAGGGCGGAAGATTGCGAGACTAGCGCTACCGACGAAAACTCATGCCGAGCCCCTTTCGGGTATCCAGAACGTTTCTGCCTTTCCTTCAAAGTCTTGGGTGTAATCACTCCACCGCCCGGAGATTTGGCCAGTAGCTCCGATTCGCTTGCAACCTTAACTCCGGCAAGAAATGCCTGAAAGCGGCCGTCGCATTTGCCAAGATCGTGAAGTTGCGCCGTTAGCTCCAAGTCCTCAATCAATTCGGCGGAGAGTCGAATCCCTTTTGCGAATATACGTGCAATCTCCCGGACTCCGTTGGTATGCGCAACCAGTGTGAATCTCTCAGTCAGCGAGGATGAATCACCCTCGTCCGTTTCCTCGATCCGCATCTCCTTCAATCCCGCCCACAGCGATCCTGGAGGCTTCTTCAATTGTTTTCGCGAGAGAAGTACAAACGACGATCCCGAAGGGTAGGGCGCAACCCTTGCGTCGGCGAGCATGGATCGTTGATCCCGAGCTGCTTGCGAGAACTCAACGAGCCAATCGAGCAACTCGGAACGTAGCTCTTTGGAATCCTCCCCGGCCTCAGTCGCTTTCTGGATCACTTCCAGGCGTGCCTTGAACTCATCCGCATTTTCAGGCCGCAGAACATCTGGATGGACACGAAGACGCGCCTTGCGCAAGCCTTGCTGTGCTGCCTCGGCCGTGCAGAGATCGCCAATATCGGGAACGGGGTCGGTAGATTCCGGATGCCACCGGCCATCTTCGTCGCATCCGCCATAGACAGATGGAACAAGGATCGTAGCTCCCGGATAGAGTCTATCCCATTCAATCCGATCTGGGCCATTCCATGCAAGGCAACGCCGAAGCTTCTTACCGGGCTTATCGGATTCAGACCGGACTCCTTCGAGATCGGCTACCGCGGGTGGGTCTGACTCTTCCAGCCATCGGCGCGCCGCTCCTATCGGAACCGATAGAGTTTCACGAGTAACCGGTGGGGCGGCGGCTATTATCTCTTCCCACTCGTCCTCATTTCCGGGGTTGATGTCTGCGCGCCAGACTACCTGCACATCGGCGGAATCAAGTGCATCTGCGCCATGTAAAAACGGGGCGATGTCGGGATCGGGATCAGGTGTCGGATTAGTCTGCACCCAAGTGTCGATGTGAACGGGAAACATCAGAGGTGCAGATTGGCGCTCGCCTCTCAAAGCGTCCGAATTCGTCGACTTCAGTTTTTCCCGGAGAGCCAAAATGCCGAATTCAACTTTTCTGCGCCCGTCCTCAGTCGCCGCGACCGAATTCAGCCATCGCCATGTCGCGTCCAGCGCGCTCCCATAAATGGGATCCTTGCCATCCAGCGTTCCCTTGCGAAGCATAATTGCGGCGCTCGTCTTTCCTCTGAAACCAAGTCGGTCGAGACGTCCGAATCGCTGCTGAAGAGCGTCGATCGGCGCAGCTTCCGTGATAAGGGCGTCGAAATCGAGATTCGCTCCGACTTCTATGGTTTGAGTGGCAACCACGTATATCGGCTCTTCAGAAGCACGATCGCGCCCCGCTTGTATCCTCGGCAACCACTTCGCCATGAGCTGATCCCTGTCATACGGGCGAATGCGCCCAATAAGCAGAACAGATGACGCTTTCGGAAGCTGCATGAAAATAGCCCGAGCGGAGGCGATGCGATTGACAACGATCCCGACAACTCTAACGTTTGGGATCTTCATGAACTGCTGTGCCAACTTTGCGGCGTCGTTCTCGAAGCTTGCGGGTTCCAGGATCTCAGCCAACTTGGAAGCGGACCAACGCTTGCCCAGTTCCAAATTCGCAAAGTCGTTTGAATCCGGCACGAAAGCATCTCCGGTGGAGTTTGGTGTTGCCGACATCTCCACTAACTTCAATCGCGGAACTACGGTGCGCTGTGCTCGCGACTGAAATTGCCGGACGGCTTCAACGGTCTCGACAAACGGAGTGGACAAATGCGCTTCATCAAGGATGATTAGGGAATCGGTTCCCGTCAGGCCTGCATGAACGGGACGTTGCGATTCACTTAAGCCATAACCCCGGAACAGCAGGCGCGATCCAATCTGATCTACGGTGGAAACGCAAATAAGTGGTTGGTTCGGTGCGTCAGCCCATGTCTGATCACGGTAAACGCCGCCGCGAAGCGCGGTCACTCGCAACGGAACTTCGGTGCCGAACCGCTTCAATCTCTGAGCGACAGCGGAAACAGTTGGGGTGCGGGCGGCTTCGAGTGCGCTAGCGATCCCCCTTGCATGCTCGGCTGCTTCGTCTACGACCACACGGCGATCTATAACGAAAAAAGTCCGGAGCGCGGCCGCGCGATCGCACGCATCAATGTCGGCTTCGAGCGCGAGCAAGAAAACCGCAATATCGATGAGAGATGTCTTACCGGAACTGGTCGGCAGGGAGATGGTTCCCGGCCATCGGCGCGACGCATAGACCGTTTCCGCCAACCGCACCTGCCACGGAAACGGCTCGTAACCGTGAACCTCTTTGTAGTAGGAGGCAAAATCATGGATCGTCATGATTGCCTCTGAGCGGGCCGGAACAACCCTAGTCCGAAGTATCTTCCCGCGCCAAGGACCAACGGACCTTCGATTTCCTCGTCAAAAGTGATCGTTACATGGACTCCCCAGCGCGGTTTTTCCGAAGAACTGCGCAAAAGGCGGAACTGAGGGACCGGAGGCACTCCAGGCACATCGGACCAAGGACTCGTTTCAATAGCCGTTGGTCTCGGTAGCCCTACGCGTTCACAACTGCGGGTGATAATCATTTCGACAGAAAGCTTAGCCTTCGGGAACTGATCGAGCAGTACAGGAGTTACGCTCTTCCAAATCCGTGCTGGCTTGCACCAGGTGGCTGCACGAAGCGTTTCGGGAAGGGGCTCTTCGTCGGCAAGTTCGACTATCCATTTGCCTAGGTCCCCCGTTAGCGCGATCTGGTTCAGTGCTGCCGCAACCTCGAACACCCGCTTGGCCTGTTGTGGATCGCGCTCGCGTGGAATCAATAACGCGCACCCCATGATTCTTCCGTCTGCGTAAGTCCCAGATGTGAACGGCAATGCTACGAAGGCGCAATGTGGGCCCGGTACGTGCCCATGGAGGAGATCGGGGATCGTATCGTCGTCACCGGCAAGAGACATCAAGGCGTTGCGCAACGCTTCTGTGAGGGTGAGAGTCGATTCATTGGTTAGCGGGTAACCTGTCCGGCGGCGGAAAATGATCATGTCCGAAAAAAAACTGGGGTGCCGTTTTGGGTCGCTGACGCTCACGCGCCCGTAACGTTGTTGTGCGGCGCGAGGATCCCAACGGCCGGAATCATGAAGCCTTTGAAGTTCTTCAAGCCTCCCGATTGCCGGCACTCGCAGTACCATGTCCCCGGTGTCGGAAGGCACCAACGTTGCGGGGGGCACCTGCTGCGTCGTACGGATCCTTACAAACGAAGCGGATTTTCCAAGGTATGCCACCCGCGCGGCGATGCTATCCAGTGCGGTAGCGATTTCCGGTGAAGGAGCAGCGTCGTGCCAGATGAAATAGACCGGCGAGTCAGACAATGTAGTCGCCGGAAATTGGCGCGGCTGCTTTGTGTGTATTCCATTCTTGTCAATGTAGTTCGTTGGAACAAAACCGGAATAGCGCGCGCACTCCTCGGAGTCCGGAACGGAGATTGCCGGGCTCGGCTGCTGCTCAAGCCACTGCAGCGCCGCCGTGGCTTCGGAGCCCATCTCGGTTTCAAAGCATGCGGACGCAAGAGCGGAAAACAAACGCGCAGGATGAGGTGGCCATTCGGCTTCACCTCGATCTCGAAAGTCCCCGGCATACGCCTTGCTCATAAGATACTCAACTTCGAGAGCAAACATTTTAAATTCCTCCGCGAACTTTGCTTAGCCAGCTTCCTCAGTTCCCGCCGATTGATCGCTGAGCTGAACCAACTGCAGAAGCTTGTCTGTCGGTGTCAGTTTAATCGGTCCGGCGTTCCACACTAGTCCCTCCGACTTTGCTGCGGCTAAGGCTTCGTCAAGAAGTTCCTTTACCATCGACGAGTCTGCTGAGAAGGTTTCGGGCTCGCCGAGAACGCGGCGAATAACTTCGAACTGCGGAGCATGAGAAGCAACGAGGTGACAACGCGAGCGGAGATCAAGGCCTTCCTCGCAGGCAAGCAGGAATGCGTATAGCCCTAGCGCCCCTAGCACCGCACGCCCAGCGGCGTCCCGGTGTGGGTTGACCGTGCCATCGTCCAGAGGGAAACGTGTTCGGCGAAGCTGCGTCAAGGACAAGACAACCGTTTGCAGAGCCTCACGGATCGTCACGCCGCCTGGTGTTATCGAAGGTGCGATGTTGCCGTGGTTGATTTCCGACGGCTTCCCTTTCTTATTGAACAGCAAAGCTTTCCCTTTGACCTTCTCAGCCTTCGCCTCGTCAAGTGTCCAAAACTCTTCGGCACTGGCGGCCTTATAGATTACGCCTTCGCTGGCCTTGATTCCTAGCGGATCAAGACGGGATGACGTCCGAACTCCCACTACAGCGTCTAAGCCGACAATTTCCGATCCAATGGCGCGGGGTACCTTTGCGCCGTTTACACCCGCTCCACTTTGTGAGTCCCATGTTCCGAACAATAGGGCCGTGGGACAGAAACGGAAGAACGCCGTCGCGTTCGCAGTGCGGGAAGCTACGAGGTCTTTACCATTGAGCGACTGCCGAAACGGCTTACCGTCCCAAAGGGAATCACGGAAAATCGCGTCATGCACCCGGTGGGGAACATCGAGTGCAGTAAGCGTCCCATGGCCCGGAATCTCAAGCTGGAAAAGCGGTAAGTCGAGCTTGCCGTCCCGGCAAGCATTTAATAACGCTAATTCCATACGATTTGCTTGTGACTGGATTGAATCGAGAAGCACTGCGTCAACACGCTGCCCATTAAGCCACCGCGACTCGGTAGCATATTTACCAGATTCATAAGTGGGGGGGAAGACCTTCGAGGTAGGTCCTCCCACGGGCTCCAAGCGAATGTTTGCCCGGATTGCCGTCACGTCACCAGTGACATATTCTGCAAACTTCTTGTACAAACTCATGAGATCTCCTCTATCTTGGTATCCAGGTGCATATTTACTGGTACGCCGGACACCGGTCCTTTTACGGCTCGTTCATGATGTTCTCAAGTGGGGAGAGTGTCAACCAGGATTTTCTCTAAATACTCCTTGAACTCACAATAAGTGTGTGTTATCGAAGAACAAGTTCTTCCGTGATCAGAAGATCGCGGCCCCATTGAAGCTTGTGCGTGCATGGAGTTCTTAGATTGCGAGACGTAAATTCCGGGGTCCCAGACCCCGGCCTCATTCTTGAGGTGATGTAATGCGGCTCAAGATTACCGTTCCCAAAAAAGTGAAAACTCAATTTCCCGCCGAATCATAAATTTACGGCAAATTCCCTCTCCACCCGGCACGGCCCTCGCCTACTCTACACGCAGGAGGCAACACCCATGTCGTCACGTCAGAAGAGAAAGATCGCACGCACCAACGGCGCAAAATCCGCCGGCACAAAATCCCCGGAAGGACTCCACAAATCCTCCCAAAACGCGCTCCGTCACGGATTAACCGCCAAAACCCTCGTCCTTTCCAATGAATCCCAATCGAAATTCGACGAATTACTCGACTCTTTCATCCAGAAATTCCTACCCCAAGACGCCGTCGAACTCGAACTCGTCACCGAAATGGTTGCCGCCCGCTGGCGTCTCCGCCGCATCTGGCTCATCCAAACCACTACCCTCGACTACCAAATGGACAAAATGGAAGAAGAACTTTCCGGAAAATTCACCCTCCTCACCGAACCCACCCGCCTCAGCCTCGCCTTCACTACCCTGGCAAACCAGGAAAAGTCTCTCCAACTCCTCTTGCGCTATGAATCCGCCTATCGCCGCATGTACAACCAGGCTCAACGCGACCTGCTAAAGCTCCGCGAATCAGAACCTTCCAAGAAAATACCAAACGAACCCAAACCAGCTTCCAAACCCACACGGGAAGCCACAATCCGCACCCCGAAGCCGCCAAAACTACCAGCCGAAACACCACAAAGCCAACCGGAACCGCTCTCACACCCCGAAACGGACACCAAAGTCGAATGACCCCCACCCCAAATCACTCACGAACCCAAATAACCAAGCCCAAATACCGCCCGCCCAACCCGTTCTCTTATAATGAAGCGATGCCGTCCACCGAAATCGAGGCCCTCTCCCCCGCCACCATCGCCAAGTACGAACCCGTCATCGGTCTCGAAGTCCACGTCCAACTCGCCACCCGCACCAAAATCTACTGCGGCTGCCCCACCAGCTTCGGCGCGCCCCCCAACACCAACGTTTGCCCTGTCTGCCTCGGCCTCCCCGGCGCGCTCCCCGTGCTCAGCAAACCCGCCGTGGAAATGGCCATCAAAGCGTCCCTAGCCCTCAACTGCCAGGTCCGCACCCTCTCCCGCATGGCCCGCAAAAACTACTTTTACCCCGACCTCCCAAAGGGCTATCAGATCTCCCAATACGACCAGCCCCTTGCTGAACACGGCCACGTAGATATCACCGTCAACGATCAACCTAAGCGCATCGGTGTCACCCGCGTCCACATGGAAGACGACGCCGGCAAGAGCATCCACGACGGTTTCAAAGACTCCGACCGCTACTCCTACGTCGACCTCAACCGCTCCGGCACGCCCCTCATCGAGATCGTTAGCGAGCCCGACATCGGCAACGCCGATGAAGCCTACGCCTACCTCACCGAACTTAAGCAAATGATGCAATTCGTCGCCGTCTCCGATTGCGATATGGAGAAAGGCCAGCTCCGTTGCGACGCCAACGTCTCCGTCCGCCTTAAAGGCGCGCCCAAATTCGGCACCAAGGCCGAGGTCAAAAACCTCAACTCCTTCCGCCACGTCAAGCTCGGCATCGAGTACGAAATTCTCCGCCAGATCGCCCTCATCGAAGGCGGCGGTCGGGTAGTCCAGGAATCCCGCCTCTACAATGTGGACTTGGGCGAAACCGTCAGCATGCGTAGTAAAGAGGAGGCTCACGACTACCGCTATTTTCCCGAGCCCGACCTGGTGCCGCTCCACGTTAGCGACGCTTGGCGCGAACGTGTACACGCCGGGATGCCGGAGCTCCCCGCCGCCATGCGAACCCGCTTCATCGAAACCTACGGCCTCCGCGAATATGACGCCCAGGTCCTGACGCTAACCCGCGCCGGCAGCGAATACTTCGAACGCGCCCTGAAAATCTCCGCCGACCCAAGAGCCACCGCCAACTGGGTGATGGGCGACCTCGCGGCAGCCCTCAAAGCCGAAAACAAAGACTTCTCCGAAGCTACGGTGACCCCCGAAAACCTCGGCGAACTGGTCGCCCTCATCACCAAAGGCGAGATCTCCGGCAAACTCGCCAAAGACATCTTCGCCAGGATGCTGACCACCGGCGACGCCCCGCGCGCCATCATGGATCGCGAAGGCTTGGCCCAAATTAACGACACCAGCGCGCTGGATAAAATAATCGACGAAGTACTAGCCGCCAACACCAAACAAGTGGAACAATACAAGAGTGGGAAGACGGCCGTGATCGGTTTCCTGGTGGGTCAGGTCATGAAAGCATCCCGCGGCCAGGCTAACCCCGGCGTTCTCAACGAAATGTTAAAGGCGAAGCTCCAATAAGATGCAAATGGACGGACCTGGTAGATGGCCGCGGACACCATACTTTTCTGCACCGAACTCATGGGCCTCCGCGTCTACGATACCCGCGGCCGCAAGATCGGCCGTGTGCGCGACGCCGCGCTGGTTCCCCTCGTAGACGCCACCCGCATCGATCGTTTCCTTGTCGGCGGCGGATGGGCTTGGCTCAGCATCCGTCACGATCAGGTCCGCTCCATCTCGCTCAAAGGCATCTACCTCAAAGACGAGGTCCTCACCCCCTATCACGCCGATGAGTACATGCTCCGCATGGTCCGCGATCTTCTCGATCAGCAGATCATCGATGCCCAAGGCCGCAAAGTAGTCCGCGTTACCGACGTGACTTTCAGCATCCGTCACGAACCTGACGGCGACCTGCTCTATGTGGACGAAGTGGATATCGGCCTGCGTAGTATCTTCCGCCGCCTGGTCCAGGGCGTTCTTCCGCCCTTCATCGTCCGCCGCTTGCAGGGCCCCATCCCGCCCAACTCCATCGGTTGGCAGTACTGCAACATCGTCGAGCCTGATCCGCAGCGCCGTTTGCGCCTCAACATCACCAACCTCGCGCTGGAAAAGATGCACCCCGCCGACCTCGCCGATATCGTCGAAAACCTGGGTCCCGACGATCGCGAAGCCATCATCGAAACCATCGATGCCGAAGTCGCCGCCGATGCCCTTTCTGAGATGGACCCCGACGTTCAGGCCAGCATTCTGGAATCGCTGGAAACCGAAAAGGCCGCCGAGATTATCGAAGAGATGTCGCCCGATGAGGCCGCCAACGCGCTCGCTGAACTCGAAGACGAAACCTCCCAGGAAATCCTGGACGAGATGACCGACGAGTCCAAGGACGAAGTCAGCGAGCTGATCGAATACAAGAACAACACCGCCGGCGCCATGATGAACACGGAATATGTGGCTCTTCAGGAGACCGCCACCATTCACGAAGCCATGGATTCGCTGAAGGCCAACGAAGAGCTTCTGGAATCGCTAAACACGCTGTTTCTGGTCGACGCTCACGAACGTCTGGTAGGCGCAGTGCCCTTGGCGAAACTCTTCTTCGTCCCCGGAACGGCTCCACTCAAGGAACTCGCCACTAAGACGCTCATCAAAGTGAAGGTCAACGAGAAGGTAAACCGAATCACCGAGTTGTTCGACAAATACAACCTCCTCACCCTCCCCGTCGTGGACGACGACAACAGGCTCGAAGGCGTCATCACCGCTGACGACGTAATCACGGCGCTCCGGCATAAGTAGATCCGCCATGATCAAGCGCTTCCGCTACCATATCGCGATCTTCTTCTCCGTCATCGGACCGGGCTTCATCACCGCGGTGGTCGATAACGACGCCGGCGGCATCTTCACCTACTCGCAGGCCGGCGCGAAGTTCGGTTACCTGCCCCTGTGGACACTGCTGCCCATCACCATCCTGTTAATCGTCGCCCAGGAGATGTGCTCCCGCATGGGCGCAGTCACCGGCAAAGGTTTATCCGATTTAATTAGAGAGGAATTCGGTCTTCGCACCACCTTCTTTATGATGGCCGCGTTGGTTCTTGCGAACCTCACCAACGTGATGGCCAACTTCGCGGGCGTTGCCAGTTCTCTCGGACTGTTTGGCGTCAGCAAATTTGTATCCGTACCACTGGCAGCCGTCGCGGTATGGTTCCTGATCGTGAAATCGAGCTACCAGAGCGTAGAGAAGATTTTTCTCTTCGCCTGCTCCTTGTACATCTGTTACATCATATCGGGCATCCTTGTGAAGCCCGATTGGAAAGAAGCAGCCATCTATAGCGTCAAGCCCGTCCTTATCCTCGATAAGGAGTACATCGGGATGTTGATCGCCATGGTGGGCACCTCGGTGGCCCCGTGGATGCAGTTCTATCTACAGGCGGCCGTGGTGGAGAAGGGCATCAGCGCCAAGGCCTACAACGAGTCCCGCGTTGAGGTCATCGTCGGCTGTATCGTGATGAGCGTAATCGCGTTCTTCATTATTGTGGCTTGTGCCGGCGCCATCTGGGCGAACAAGCCACAGGACATCACCGATGCCAGCGACGCGGCCATCGCCCTGAAGCCCTTCGGCAACTGGGCGTTCCTGCTCTTCAGCGCCGGCTTGTTCAACGCGTCGATCTTCGCTGCCTCCATCCAGCCGCTGTCTACGGCCTACACCGTTTGCGAAGGCCTGGGCTTTGAATCCGGTGTCAACAAGAGCTTCCGCGAAGCCCCCATCTTCTACTGGCTCTTCACCTTCCTGGTGGTTGTCGGCGCTGGCGTCATCCTGCTGCCGAACTTCCCGTTGATCAAGATGATCCTCTGGTCTCAGGTGATCAACGGCATCCTGCTCCCGTTCGTGCTAATCTACATGATCCTGATTATCAACAAGAAAGGCCTCATGAAGGAGTGGACTAACTCCCGCGGCTACAATCTGGTCGCCTGGAGCGCGGTTGCCGTAATGATCGGCCTCACGTTGGCTCTGGTCGGAATCAGCGTGAAGGACTTGCTCAAATAATTATGATGCTGGCCATGGTATTGGTGGTGCTGACCACTGAGATGGGGAAGATCGAGTTGCAACTGGACCAGGCGCACGCGCCAATCACCACAGCGAACTTCATGCAGTACGTCTCGGACGGCTTCTTCGACGGCGGCGGCTTCTTCCGCTCCGTCACCAGTACCAACCAGCCGCTGGACAAGGTGAAGATCGCCGTCATCCAAGCCACCGCCGACCCGGAGCGGAAAGAAACCGACCCGGCTATTAAGCTCGAACGAACCAGCGTCACCGGCCTGAAGCACAAGGACGGAACCGTCTCCATGGCCCGCAGCGCTCCGGACACCGCCACCATCGACTTCTTCATCTGCATCGGCGATCAGCCTGAGTTGGATTTCGGCGGCAAACGCAACCCCGACGGCCAGGGCTTCGCCGCCTTCGGCAAGGTGGTCGGCGGTATGGACATTGTCCGCAAGATCCACCAGTCGAAGGCGCAGGGCCAGCAACTGATTCCACCCATCAAAATCCTCAAGGCCGAGATCAAAAACTAGCCGGCGGCGCAAGCCCGTGGGCCATGGACTGCACCTTGCCCTCGGGATCGATGATCACGATGTAGGCCTCTTTCTCGTTCTGCACCCCGAACCGCTTCTTCCAAGGGTCTACCCCGCCGTAAACCGTAATCACGTTCTCGTGCAGTGCTTTCGGAGTACCTTTGCGCATCCCGCTGTCGATGATCGGCGCACCCAAACGCGCCATCCCTCCAATCATCGGAATCTCATAGTAGGTGAACTTTGGGTCGCCCTTGTGTTTCTTGTCCCAAGCCTTCACCCACGCCTCCACTGCAAATCGGGAGTCGTAGCTGAAACCGAACGCCAGCATCGCCGTCTTCCCCCTGGCATCGTCGGGCAGCGTCGCCTTGCGCTTGGTCAGATAGTCGCCCTGCAACTTCGGCAGAGGCTCGCCCGCCGTTATCATCAACAGAATCGCACCGAGTATAGTGGGCATAGACGTCTATGATCATGATGACCCGCCGGGCATGTTGGACGCTTTTCCTCACCGTCTCGCTCTCCGCCTTCGGGCAAAAGAAAGGCAAGGAGTCCAAGCCGCCCGAAGTGGAACTCGTTGAGGCCGCCGCGCACCGCCAGGAAGGGATTGTCTCCATCGACGCCAAGATAAAGAACTGCGGCCGGAAACCCATCAAGTCGCTTCAGATCATCGTCGATTTCATCGCCCCCGATCACAAACAGGTCATCACCACCAAGCGCGGCAGCATAGCGGCGGAGGTGCTCGATCCAGGCGAAGAAGCCTCCTTTCACGCCCAGATCGAAGACCCCTCGCGCGCCACCGAGTTCCAGATCCGCTTTGAAGATGGCGGCGCCAAGTACCTGCGCGCGGTAAATACCGGGCCTTTTCCGATCGACTGACTGCCGCTTGATAGAATAGCGGTTTCCACATGAAAATCACGATCTCCCCCGCCCGCAGTGTCAGCGGTTCCATCCTTATCCCGGGCGACAAGTCCGTCTCCCACCGCTATGCCATGCTGGCCTCTATCGCGGAAGGCCCCAGCAAGATCCAAAACTACTCCACCGGCGCCGACTGCCAATCCACTCTTGGCTGCATGCGCGCCCTCGGGATCCAGATCGACAAGACCGGCAACGAAGTCCACGTACACGGCAAAGGGCTGAACGGATTAACCCAGCCGGCGGATACGCTCGATGCCGGTAATTCCGGCTCTACGATTCGAATGCTCTCCGGCATCCTGGCCGCTCAGCCGTTCCGCAGCCGCATTGCCGGCGATGAATCGCTGTCACGCCGACCCATGGCCCGCATCATGAAGCCGCTCGCCGAAATGGGCGCGACCATCACCGCGCACGACGGCAAGTTCCCGCCCCTGGAAATCCAGGGTGGCCCGCTCAAGGCAATTGACTACACTCTTCCGGTCGCCAGTGCGCAGGTGAAGACATGCATCCTGTTCGCCGGTCTTTACGCCGAAGGCGCCACGACCGTTCGCGAATCCATCCGCACCCGCGATCACAGCGAACTGGCCCTGCGCGAATTCGGCGCCGACATCACCAGTGCCGGCGGTGTGATTACCATCGAAGGCAAGCCCACCTTGCAAGCCCGTGAGTTGATGGTTCCCGGCGATCTCTCTTCGGCGGCATTCTTTCTTGTTGCCGCGATGATTCTACCCGGCTCTGAACTCACGCTCCAGGCCGTCGGGTTGAATCCCACCCGTTCCGCTCTGATCGACTTTCTGATCTCGATGGGCACGGATATTAAGGTCCCGATGATTCAGGAAATCGGCGGCGAACTGATTGGCAACCTGAAAGTTCGCGGCGGCGGGATCACCGGCGGGCTGATCGAAAAAGCTCTTACCGCGGCCGTGATCGACGAGATTCCGGTGCTTGCCGTTCTGGGAGCCCTTAGCGAATCGGGACTTACCGTGCGCGATGCCTCCGAACTCCGCATCAAAGAAACCGACCGCATCGCGACCATCGCCGAGAACTTCTCGCGCATGGGAGTGACCATGGAAGTTCTGGAAGACGGCTTCCACGTTCCCGGCCAACAGAAGTTCCACGCGGCGCAACTGGACTCGTTCGGCGATCACCGCATTGCCATGGCGTGCGCGGTGGCCGCTCTGGCGGCGGACGGCGATTGCACCATCGATAACGCCGATGCCGCGTCCGTCTCCTACCCCGAGTTTTACTCGACACTGCGCTCCATTACGCGCTGACTTTGAACCGAAAGCAATTCGCGGTGTGGTCGTTCACCATCCCGGTTGCCTGCATGAATGCGTAACAAATCGTCGTTCCCACGAAGCGGAATCCGCGCTTCTTCAGGTCGCGGCTCATCGCGTCCGATTCGGGCGTGGACGCCGGCACCTGTTCGTGGCTCTGCCAGCCGTTGACCCGCGGTTTGCCACCCACGAATCTCCATATATAGCGGTCAAAGCTGCCCAACTCCTGTTGGACGCCGAGAAACAGCTTGGCATTGCCGATTGCCGACCCAATCTTCAGCCGGTTGCGGACAATGCCGGCGTCATTCAGTAATCTGGTGACATCGCTTTCCGGGTAGCGCGCTACCCGCTCCACATCGAAATCGTGAAACGCGGCGCGATAGCTCTCACGCTTCTTCAAGATCGTGTCCCAACTGAGGCCCGCTTGCGCGCCTTCGAGAATCAGAAACTCGAACAGCTTGCGGTCGTCATGCTGAGGTACGCCCCACTCTTCGTCATGGTACGGGATCGACAGTCCGTTCGCGGCCCACTTACACCGAATCCTGATCATACGTTTAGCGTAAGCCGGAAGACCGACCCGCTGCGTACTTCCGATTCCACCCAAGACCAGCCGTTATGCTTCCCGAAGATCTTGCGGCAGATTGCGAGACCGATTCCGGCGCCGGGGAACTCGGACCATAGTGAGCTGCCGGCCAGTGACATCTTGCGAAAACGTGGCTGGCATTACCACGGAAGCTGGAGCCAACTCGCTCAATCGCCGGACCTCAAAGGCAAGGCGAAAACTTTCCAAGCCTTCTACATCAGGGACGCTGTTGGCGGCAACTATGCTCACTATCATCCTCGTGGACGGGTGCAGTTTGAGAACTAGGCAATGCCATGCAAAAGCAGCGGACGGGCGGTGGTCGCCTCCGTATGCCGGTTCGGAATAACCAAACGGGCGAACAGACTCCACCAGTTGTAGATTAGCTGTACTGTGTCAAGGCTAGCGGCCCAATGTCTTATGAAGCCAGTCGACCATCGCGGTTTTATACCCCTGCAACGCCGGCTCCTTTTCCCAATTCATCACGCCGTGGACGCCGTCCTTAACGGTGATCAGATCGCAACGCTGGCCCAGTTTCTTAAACAGATCAACAGTGAGCGTAGCCTGGGAATAGTCGACGGCTTGATCTTTGGTGCCGTGAATCACCAGAAAGGGGGGAGTCTTCGCGTTTAGATAGATGGCGGGTGAAGCCTCCCGAATTTTCGCAAGCCCCGCGGCATCCAGTTCATGAATCTGGAAGAAATCCACCACACCCTCGGGCAGGGGCTTGCCCTCGAAACGCTTGGCCCACTCGAGCATGTCGATTGGGCCGTAGAAACAAACTACCGCCGCAACCCCCGCCTGATTCCGCGCTCCGATAAGATTGACCAGGTGCCCGCCGGCGGACTCGCCCATCAAGGCGATCCGCCTAATATCCACCTTGTACTCCCGCGCATGTTGCTTCACAAAACGCACCGCAGCCTCCAGATCGTCGGCAGCGGCGGGGTACGGGTATTCCGGCGCAAGCCGGTAGTTGATGCTAAACCAGGTGAAGCCGCCGCTGGTCAGAGGTTCGAAGAGTGGCTCAATAATTTTTCCAGCCTTGTCGCCGCCCGTCCAGCCTCCCCCGTGTACGAGAATCACCGTGGGAAATGGGCCTTTGCCTGGCGGAATGTGGGCGTCTAGTTTCACGCTTGTGCCCAGCGGGCGCGTGTACTCGACGTCGGTGGAAACGGTGTAATTTTCGGCCGCAATCGCGACGGAGCCGAACAGGATCAGAAATGGAAGGAGGCGCATGAGGAGGATGTTATCAATATCCAGCGCTTCAGAGAGCGGCTTCTGCCGCTCTCTGAAGCGCTGGACGGAGTGAACCGTGCAGATTAGAACAAGATCTTTAAGCCGATCTGTACCTGCCGGGGACTGTTTTCCTGGCTGGCGACCACTCCAAACGTCGGAGTATTCAGCACGGTGCCAGGATTGCCAAGCAACGCAGTATTGGTGAGGTCAAACGCTTCCCCTCTCAATTCCGCCCTCATTCGTTCCATAATCCGGAAGCTCTTGAAGATCGAGGAGTCTTGCATTCGCGTTGGGTAACTGCGCGGTGCTGCGGGCCATGTTCCCGAACGTATATACGGCTGGCTGGGAGAACTGTGAAGGATCGAACCAGCGGTCGATGATCCGCCCGCTGCCGAGATTGGCGCTCACGCCGGTAGTATTGGGAGTCTGTCCGCCGCCGAATGAATTGCTCGTATTCTGCGCAACTGTGAATCGAAGCGGTTGACCCTGGTACAAGGTCAGAATTCCATTCATCCCAAATCCGGCAGTTGAAAAGAGACTATCCAGGTGCAAGGTATTGGTACTTTGAGACATCGACGAGAACGAAGGGAATCTTTCGGCTCACCCGGAGGATGCGGTAAAGAGCGTTGAATCGGAGCTGGATCGAGCGGGGCGCGGCCAGCCTGTAGAAACGTTCGGGGGCAAGATATTCGTCCGCTGGGATCCAGACGCAGCACTGACGGCATATTGACCTGTAACATATTTCGTTGAGTTTCTGAAGGCCAACGGTCTGTGGCAGGAATGGGTGAAGGATTGTCCGCCGACTTACCGCATCCGGAACGCTCCGCCCCTCCCATACAGAGGCGACCACCACACGGCCACTGCTTTTGCATGGCGTAGCCCGTCAGACAA
>JANXXV010000084.1 GCA_025350445.1 Bryobacteraceae bacterium
GTATGAGATACCGCCCAACGGGCAGGGAATCGCCGCCTTGCAGATGCTGAACGTGCTTGAGAATTTCCGCGAGGACGATCATGAACTGCTCAGCCCCGAAACATTTCATACGCGGATTGAAGCAATGAAACTAGCCTACGCGGACCTCGGGTTCATCGCCGACCAACGCTTCGGCAAAGTCCCGGTGGAAGGGATGCTTTCAAAGACGTATGCAAAGCAAAGGGCCGCGCTGCTTGATCCGGAACGCGCGCGGTGCTCCGTGAGCGCCGGTGATCCGCCCACCACCTCCAACACGGTTTATCTGGCGGTGATCGATAAAGAAGGCAACATCGCGTCTTGGATCCAGAGCATCGCCAGTGTGTGGGGATCGGGCGTCGTGGTGGATGGCATGGGCTTCGCGCTGCAGAATCGCGGGTCGTACTTCGACTTCGACGCGAACCATCCGAACCGGCTGGAGCCGGGCAAGCGCCCGCGCCACAGCATCATTCCCGCCTTTATGGAGAAGGGCGATTTGCATCTTGGATTCGGCATCATGGGCGGTTCCAATCAACCCATGGCCCATGCGCAATTCGTCTCAAACTTTGTGGACTACGGCATGAATATCCAAGCGGCGCTGGAAGCTCCGCGGTTCACCAAGGTCTATACAGGCGGCTGCGATTTGATGGTGGAAGGCCGTGTGCCGCAGGCGGTCCGCGAAGGGCTCACGCAGAAGGGGCACGACGTAACGGTGCTGGGCGATTACTCCACCGGGATGGGCCGCGGTCAGGTGGTTCTGCGCGATGCCAAGGCCCAAGTGAACTATGCGGCGTCGTCGCCCCGCGGCGATGGATCGGCGATTCCGGAGCCCGCGCCATCCATTCTGCCTTCCAAACCAAAAAGTAAGCGACAATAGAGGGATCCAATGAGATATCCAGAGCAGTTGATTGTCCCCATGCGGGAAGATTTGACGCGTCACGGTGTGATGGAAACACGGACGCCCGAAGAAGTGGACCAGATTCTGGGCCCCAACAGCGGCACCGTGATGATGGTGGTGAATTCGGTGTGCGGTTGCGCGGCGGGTAAGGCGCGGCCGGGCATTGCGGCTTCGTTGAAGCACTCCACGCTGCCTGACAAGGTGGCAACCGTGTTCGCCGGCGGCGATGTGGAAGCGGTGGCGCGCGTCCGGGAATTGTCCGCGGGTTTGCCGCCGTCGTCTCCCTCCGTTTTGTTGTTCCGCAACGGCAAGCCTGTGTACATGCTGCACCGCCACCAGATTGAAGGCAGACAGGCGCCGGAAATTGCCCAGTTGCTTACGCAGGCGTTCGACGAACACTGCGTCAAACAGAACGCCTGATGCGGCCGGAACTCGATGCCGTCGAGGCCCGGGTGCTGGGCGCCCTGGTTGAGAAGGAAATCACCACTCCGGAATACTACCCGCTCACTCTGAACGCGCTGGTGAATGCGTGTAATCAGAAATCGAACCGCGAGCCGATGGTGGCCTATGACGAAGACACGGTCGCGGATGCGCTCGCTTCGCTAAAAGACAAGAAGCTATCCTTCACACTCACCGGTGTCGGCATGCGCGTGCCGAAGTTCGGCCATCGCATGGTGGAGACCATGAACATGGGCCGCCGCGAAGTGGCCATCCTCTGCGAGCTTCTCAACCGCGGGCCGCAAACGGTGGGTGAACTTCGCACCCGCACGGAGCGTATGCACAAGTTCAGCGACCTGGACGAGGTAGAGTCCTGCCTGCGCGGGCTTGCGGATCGTGAGCCTCCGTTCGTAGTGCGCCTGGAGCGGCAAGCCGGCATGAAAGAACCGCGCTGGGCGCACCTCTTTTCGGGTGACGTTTGTGAGATGCCCGCCGCGGCTGCCAGCGAGCCAGTGCGCGGAGATCGGGTGAGCACGCTTGAATATGAACTGAACCAGCTTCGGGATCGCATGCAATTCCTGGAGCAACAGTTCCACGACTTCCAGAAGAAATTCGAGTGACCGGCGCGATACTTCTCACACACGGGGCCGGTTCCGACCGCGATTCGCCGTTGCTGCTCGATTTGGACCGGGCCTTTACCGAAGCCGGACTGAAAGTGGTCCGCTACAACTTGCCTTACCGCCAGTGCCGTCCAACGGGTCCACCGGTGCGCGGTGGCGCGGAACTGGACCGCCTGGGACTCGCCTTCGAGGTCGACTCGCTCCGCGAGATGGTGTCTGGCCCGGTGTTTCTCGGCGGCCATTCTTACGGCGGCAGGCAATCGACAATCCTCGCGTCCCATCAACCCAAGCTGGCGGATGGACTGCTGCTGCTTTCCTATCCGCTGCATCCTCCGCGAAAGCCGCAGGAACTGCGAACCGGGCCCTTTCCCGAACTGCGAACGCCATCGTTGTTCGTTCATGGAACGCGCGACCCGTTCGGCTCCATCGCGGAAATGGAAACGGCGCTGCAGTTGATTCCTGCCGCGCACAAGCTGGTCGCGCTAAAAGGCGTTGGACATGAGTTGAAAGATGCCGGCGCGATTGTGCCGGCGTTTCTCGACTTCTTCGCAGCATTGCGCTGAGCTTGCCTTTGCAGAATAATGGGGGCTACATGTTGCGACGACGAGAATTTCTGGCGGCTGCTTGCGCCGCTCCACTGCTGGGCGCGAAGAATCACATCGGGCGTTCCCGATTCAGCTTTATCACCGATGAAGCCGCGGCCACGCCTGCCGATGCCATCGCGTTTGCTCAGAAGTACGAACTGCATTATGTGGAGTTGCGCGAAGTGCCCGGCGCGAAGCTGCACTACTGCAAACTTCCGGAAGCCGATCTTAAAATCGCCGCCAAGGAATTCAAAGACAACGGACTGAAGATATCGTTCTTCAATACTCCCTATCTCAAGATCACTTTGCCGGGCACCGAACCGGTGCGGCGAAGGACGGAAACGCCGGACGCCCGCGAAAAGCGGATTGCCCGCGATCAGGCGGAATTCGACCGGCGCATTGAAGACCTGAAGCAGGGCATTCGCGCGGCGCAGATTCTGGGCGCAACCCAGATGCGATTGTTCTCGTTTTCCCGCGTTGCGGAACCGGAGAAGGTGGAGCAGCGCATCGCCGAAATCCTCGGTGAGATGGCGCACGCCGCCGACAGGGAAGGCATGAAAATTCTGGTGGAGAACGAAGGTTCCTGCAACGTCGCAACCAGCCCGGAACTGGCGTCCATGGTGAAGCTTCTGCCTGAAAAGAGTGTCGGCCTCAACTGGGATCCACACAATGCGTTCGGCGCTCCGTTCAAGGAAATCGCCTATCCGGATGGCTACCGGGTGCTGCCGAAGAAGCGCATCGGTAACCTGCAGACCAAGGGCAAGAGTCTGCTGGAGCCCACTGAGAAAATCGATTGGACCAATATCTTTCAGGCGCTGGAGCGGGATGGATACCAGGGGATGATTGGCCTTGAGACTCACTATTTCGACGGGACCAAGATTGAGAAATCTCACCTCTCGATGCAGGAAATGCTCAGGATTGCGGAGACTTCCTAGTGAATCGGGGCTCGCTGATTCCGGCGCTGATCGCAGTGGTCATCGTGGGTTCCATGATCGGTGGCGTTCTCTACTGGACCCGCAATAATCACCTGGAGCTAAAGGGCCAGGTGCTGAAAGTCCGCAGTTACTCTATCGATCAGGATTACACCGTGGCGGTGATCGATTTCCGCGTCACCAATCCGTCCACGGCTCAGTTTGTGGTGAAAGACATTGATGTCAGCCTGGACACCAGAGAAGGCAAAACTCTGGATGGAGCGATATTTCCCGAAATCGATGCGCGGCGCTTGTTTGATTACTACAAGGTGCTGGGGACGAAGTTCAACGCCACCCTCGTAGTGAAGGATAAGGTGGAAGCCGGAGCCACCGTGGACAAGATGCTGGCGGTGCGGTTTACGGGCACGGACGCCAACATTCAAAGTCGAAAGGCCATTCATATTTCGATCCACGACGTGGATGGCGCGGTCTCTGAGATTGTCGAACTGCGTCCCTGATAAACTTCGGGTAACTCCTATGCGCTGGATCCTCGTTCGTTTCTCTTGTCTTCTGTTTTACGCCGCGGGCCTTTTTGCACAAGGCCTCTTTTTCTTGAAGAGCGGCGACACCGTAGTCTTCTACGGCGACAGCATTACCGATCAGCGGCTGTACACTACGTTCGCGGAAACGTACTCGATTACGCGCTTTCCAAATCTGGATCTCAAATTCGTGCACTCCGGCTGGGGAGGCGA
>JANXXV010000088.1 GCA_025350445.1 Bryobacteraceae bacterium
CGTTCCATGCAATCCGATGCTCGAAGGCCCCAGCGTACGTTCCGTGGAATCCAGCGCCGAGTACATCGCCATCTGCATCAGCAGCGGAGAAAGCAAGCGGTCGTTGACGATCTCCATCTGGTACGTGGACGTCCGCCCGCCACTGTTTACCGCAATCGATAGCGGGACCATCCGCGGCCGCCGGCCCAGTTCGCCTGCCACTGCGGTGTTGTGATCGGAGGTGATGGCGCCCAGCCATTCGCCGGACGACGAGATCTTAAAGGAGGACGACAGGTTCGCCAGAAGCGTGATCACAGAGGCGCGTGCGAACGGCAGTTCCGTGCTTCCCACGGACAGGAAGCGATGACCGAACGCGTAGATCTTGTTCCCGTCGATGTGTGTAACCGTTCCGTCCGCGCCGATGCTCAGATCGCCGGATGCCAGCTGCACGGAGATCATTGAGCCCGGCTGCAGCGGTCCGCTCACCGCCTTGGCCGCGTTGGACGCACCGCCGGAAACGCCCTGCCGCGGCTCCAAACCCATCGATCGCAATTGCGGCGCGAAATGTTCCAGCGTTCCAGCGCTGAATCCGCTGAACGATACCGGAGTAGCAATGTCGATCAGCTTCGAATCGAATACATCCCGCTTCGGCAACTGCGCCATCAAGTTGTCGCCGGCGAGTGAGAACCCGACCCGGACTTTCCCATCTCCCCCCGCCTGCCCGGCCACCATCTCTTCAATCGGACGAATGCCGGCAATCGGCTCTTTCGAAAACGGGAATGCCATCGCCACCGCGCCCACCAGCTTACCGTCGATGTACACCGGGCTCCCGCTCATCCCTTGCATCACGCCGGTTTTTTCCAGCGGGCCTCCCGATAGCCGGGCCAGAATGATCGATTGCTTCGGACCGCTATTTTCCAGCACACCCAAAATCTCAACGTCGAAGTCCTCAACCTTGTCGCCGGCAAAGACCGTCCTTCCGGTGGCGTGCATGCCCTGCCGCAAATCTTTCAGCGGAAAGAAGGCGGGCTGCGCCGCGGCAAGGCTGGCCGCCATAGTAAAGTAAAGGATTATCCGGCTGTTGAACACTGTCTCCATTTTAGACGCCTTCCAAGGGTCTGGATATTCAGACGTTTGTGGTAGTCTGTCGGTTGTGGGTGAATGCAGGGGTTTTCCACCGAGTCGATTCCGATGAGTTCCGTAGCAAATCCCGCGCCGCCTCCGGCCGTTGAGCTGGACTCGAAGTGGCAGCCCCCGTGGCTCGCCATCGGCTGGTTCTCCTTACTTCTGGTTATCTGTTACTTCCCAATCCTCCGGCAATTGGTGCGTCAATGGTACAACGATGAAGACATGGGGCATGGCTTCTTCGTCCCCGTGATCGCGGCCTATATCGCGTGGCAAAACAAAGACAAACTGGTAATAAGCGGCCTTCGTACCAATAATTGGGGCTTGGCGATCCTTGTTTTTGCCGCGCTGCAAGGATATGTATCCGTGTTGGCCGCCGAACTCTTCACCCAGCGGACAGCTGTGGTGGAATCCATCATCGGCGTTGTCCTGTTTCTCGGCGGGATGCCGGCACTGCGAATTCTGTCGTTCCCTATCGTGCTGTTGTTCTTCATGGTGCCCATTCCGTCGGTCATCTATACGCAGATCACATTCCCGCTGCAGATCTTCGCCAGCCAGGTTGCTGAATTCTGCCTGAATATGATGGGTTATGCCGTCCTGCGCGATGGAAACGTGCTCGAATTAGCGAGTCAGAAACTGTCCGTGGTGGAAGCTTGCAGTGGAATCCGCTCGCTGCTCTCACTCACGTTTCTATCTTTGGTCTACTCTTACTTCTTCGATACGCGGGTTTGGATGCGGTATTTTCTGTTCGTGGCAACCATTCCCATTGCCATCGTTGCTAACTCCATGCGCGTCACCCTCACCGGTATTTTGAGCGAGATCCGTCCGGATCTGGCACACGGGTTCTTCCACTCGGCATCCGGCTGGGTCATCTTCATGATCGCCCTATTCATTCTTGTGATGGTGCACCAGACTATCAGCCGGATCATCAAGGCAACGTACCCCGATGCAAACTAGCGATCCGGGATTCCTGAAATCCCGCCAAGCCAAGATTCTCAGCGCGGTCCTTATTACACAGGCAGTGTTGTTTTACGGGATGTCCCGCGCGGAAGCCAATCCGGAAAGCCGCCCACTCAATGAGTTGTCTGAACAACTGGGAAGCTGGAAGATGTCGAAGCAAGGTGTCATCGACGACGAAACCCGCGAAGTACTGAAGGCCGACGAGTTGCTGAACCGCGGCTACATCAACATGGCTCTCAGGGTGGAAGCGAATCTGTTCGTCGCCTACTTCAAGACCCAGCGCACCGGACAGACGCCCCATTCTCCGAAAAATTGCCTGCCTGGAAACGGCTGGACCCAAACCCTTTCAGACACCATCAACGTGACCGTCCCCGGTCGCGCGGAGCCGATTGAAGTGAATCGATACCTGGTTTCCAAGGGTGAGAACCAGAGCATTGTTGTGTACTGGTATCAATCCCGCGATCGGGTTGTGGCGAGTGAGTACCGGGCCCGGTTCTACACGGCCGCCGATGCCATCCGCTTCAATCGCACCGACACCGCGCTGGTTCGAGTGGTGGTTCCGGTAGTCGATGGCGACGACAAGCGCGCCACGGACGCCGCCATCAACTTCGTGAAGGATTTCTTTGTTCCGCTGCGGCAGCACTTCCCCGCTTAGTCGAATGAAATTGCCCGTTTCCGCACTGCTCTGCTGCGCCGTCTGCCTGGCGCAAACGCCACCGCCCGCCTCGTCGCTGCGCAACGACGAACTCGCGAAGGCAGTCGACCACCTCACCTGGCGGATTGCGCTGGGCGACATCGCGGATGTGGACGAAGTCGCCTACACCAGCCTGCCGCCGCGCAACAATCCGAATCCGACAGCACAAGGCGCGGGCAATCCGCTGATCATCCATGCGCTGACTTTCGTACCGAAGCAATTGGACCGAACGAAGAAGCATCCGCTCATTCTGTTTGCCCACGGCGGAGTCCACGCCAACTTCGACCCGATGTATGTCCACATCGTCCGCGAACTTATTGGCCACGGGTACAGCGTCATCGCCACCGACTACCGCGGCAGTACCGGCTACGGCCGCGAATTTCACGACGGGATCGACTACGGCGGCCGTGAGATCGACGATGTATTCGAAGGGCGGAACTGGATGCTCGCGAACTACAGCTTTCTGGATCCGGCGCGAGTGGGAATCATCGGCTGGAGCCACGGCGGACTCATCACGCTGATGAACATCTTCCAGCATCCCGACGCTTTCGCGGTGGCATATGCCGGAGTGCCGGTAAGTGATTTGGTGGCGCGCATGGGTTACAAATCGCCGACCTATCAGGCCATCTTCTCGGCCAAGAATCACATCGGAAAGACGGCCGCGGAAGATGTCAAGGAGTATCAACGGCGGTCACCTCTCTTTCATGCTGGTAAGCTGGCCACGCCGCTGCTGATACACACCAACACCAACGATGAAGACGTTAACGTTCTGGAAGTGGAGCGGCTGATCGCCGCATTGAAAGCCGAAGGAAAGAAGTTCGAGTACAAGATCTACCAGGACGCGCCGGGCGGGCATGAGTTCAACCGCATCGACACGGATCTGGCAAAGCAGTCCCGCACGGAGATCTATAAGTTCCTGGGTTCGTACCTGAAGCCCTAACGGTGGCCGGGTCCACGGAAGCCCCAGCACGACGGAGCGCTCGCCTGATCATTTGGAAAGACTGTTTCTTGTAGAAGTCTTATTCCGGACATTGAATCGCGCATTTCCAGGAGGGAATAGCGTAAGGTCGAACAATCTCTAAAGACACCGATTGCGCTAAGGTGTCCGTCCCGATCACGAGCATAGGTACGCTCCCCTTGGGAAGCCCGGCGAACGGCGCAACCCCATTGCCCCCGCGCCGGTTTTCCCGTATCTTGAAAGGCATGGAAGTACATTTCTCTCCCGACGTTGAAACGCGGCTCCAGCAGGTGGCCTCCGCCAATGGCAAGGACGCCGAGCAGCTTGTGAAAGACACTGTGGCGCGCATGCTCGAAAATCAGGCCCGCTTCATCGCAGGAGTGCAAACAGGCATCGAGCAATCCGACCGTGGCGAGTTTGTAGAGCACAAAGACGTGCTCGACCGTATCGACCGGCTGTTTCACTCGTGAGGCTCATTCGGTGGACAACCGAAGCGTCCGGCCAACTTGAAGCCGCTGTCAAACGCATTCAGCAAGACAATCCAACCGCAGCCCGGAATTTCGCTCAGACGGTTATCAACCGTATTGAACAACTGGCAGCCTCCCCCGGCATTGGCCGACCTGGAGAAGTGAAGGGAACTAGAGAACTTATCAGCCCGCCTTATGTAGTTGTGTACCGTTCCACTGAAGAAATTGCCGAAATCCTTCACATCTGGCACGGGGCGCAAGACTGGCGCTGAAGAACAAACGCCCTGCAAATGCGGGATTTTCCTTGTCGAACTTTAAGTCCGAGATCAGAATGGTCCCGGCTGGCCTGTTTCGCGCGTCATCTACCCGTGGAAAAGAACTGATCGCCCCGCCTCAACGATCGCAGCAGTCATGTCCGTCCTTCATTATTGATGACAAGCTGATGCGGGGACTGATGGTGGATATCCTCTCGGCAATCAAAGGCGTCGATTTTGACATCGCGTAGGAAAGGCGGGTGGAAATTGAGATCGACTCGGAGAGCGGTCTTGGAGCGCCGACTATTTCCCGCAGCGATTTGATTGCTGCAAAACTTGCTGCTGAAAGCCCGCAAAGCTTGATTGATCCTAAAAACGGCAGTTGACTGGCGGCAATTCGGTCAACGTCTTGAGTATCAAGCCGATGCGAGAAAAACAGTTGTCACCAGATTGGTGAGGTGCGGAGCAGTTGCTTTTCGTTACCGCTCGTTGACGCGCGCGGCTCGGTAACGTACTGATTTTACTGAACCGTGACCGTCAGGGAGCGGTAACGAAAAGCTGGGATTACGGCAAAATCACAAGGTGAACTGCCGTTTTTAGGGTCAAACAATACTTCGCAACTTTTTCCTCCCCACACTGGTGCCAGTGATTCCGCGCACCAGGATCTAATCTCTTCAAGAGGCACGCCGTTTCGCGCCGCGAACGCGACGTTGGTTTCTGTCAGCACGTACTCCAGATAGAACGCCGGAGTGAGCGTCAGGCCTATTTCGAAGTTCTCATAACACACCACGCTGAAGCCAGAGTCCAGCTCGCTGAGAATCTTCGGATTGAGGCGGCGGGCTTCGTTCGGTGGGGAGGGTAAGCGGGAAGAGAACTCGGAGTACCAGTCGTCAAGCAATCGCGAGCCGGGAAATCGGCGGCCAGGGCTGAAATCGTACACCACCAGTAATCCGCCGGGTGCAAGCACACGGGCCGCTTCCGGGAAGAAGAGGTCGAGATTCGCGTAGTTCAACGATCCGGCGGCGGTGATCAGGTCGACCGCGCCGCCGCAAAGTGGAAGCGTTTCGGCGCTGCCGACGATAAAGCCCTCTCCGGGCGCAATGCCGGGGCCCCGGCGCGCCATCGCTTCGGCAGGTTCGAGTCCAACGCAATGCCGCGCGAAGCCGGACAGTGCCCTGGTGGACACGCCGGCACCACACCCCACATCCAAGGCGCGATGAAAGATCGCCGGACGATTCAGTTGGCTGCGCACCCGTTCGATGACTTGCTCGTGCACGGGAGGGCGGGCAGTGGCGTAGCCCCCGGCCATTTCGTCCGATGAAAATGGATTCGGCATGTTTAGAAAACCATGGTAAACCGGAGTTCGCTCAGATCGCAGGTTAGAATTTGACTGTGCTGCCACCATCAACGCGACCCGCTATGTGACACCGCTCCGCGAAGGCGGTTCACTGCCCGCGATTGTGGAGGCTGACGACTGCGGTCTGTATGTTCTTAAGTTTCGCGGCGCCGGCCAGGGGCCGCTGGCACTGGTGGCGGAGCTGATCGCCGGAGAGATCGGCCGCGCCCTGGAATTGAAAGTGCCGGAAATCGTGCTGATGAACGTGGACGCTTCGCTGGGCCGCAACGAGCCGGATTACGAGATTCGCGAACTGCTGAGGGCCAGCGTGGGATTGAACCCCGCGCTCGATTATCTACCGGGTTCCATGATGTTCGATCCCGCGGCCCGGAGGGTTGCGGACGCCCAGGTTGCGTCTGGCGCTGTTTGGTTTGACGCATTCATTACGAATGTGGATCGCACTGCGCGGAACCCTAATCTGCTTTGGTGGCACAAATCGTTGTACCTGATCGATCATGGAGCCAGTCTTTACTTTCACCACAACCGGCAGGATCTGGAGAAGATGGCGCTCAGTGCGTTTCCCGCGATCCGCGAACACGTTTTGTTGCCCTGGGCGAGTGGCCTGGCGGAGATCGGCGCTCTGTACCGCGCCCGGCTGAATGAGGCGCTCTTTACCGAGGTGCTGAGTCAGGTTCCGGATGCGTGGCTGGCGCCCGAGCCAGGGGTTGACGGGCCGGCCGCAAAGCGTGAGGCTTACGTGCATTATTTGATGCGGCGGCTGGGTGCGGCATCGTTGTTCGTTGAGGAGGCTGTGCGTGCCCGCGCTTCACTCTTATGATTTCGCCACAATCCGCGTTGTGCCGCGTGTTGAGCGCGAGGAATTCGTGAATGCCGGCGTGATTGTGTTCTGCCTGGGACAGAAGTTTCTGCGGGCACTCGTTCATGTGGACCCCGCGCGGCTGAAGGCGCTGTGGCCGGAGTTGGATGTGGACTTGGTGCGGCAGCATCTGGACGCATTTCCGAAGATATGCGATGGTGGCTTAGAGGGTGGCCCGATTGCGAGGTTAACTGCCCGCGAGCGATTTCACTGGCTGGTGGCTCCGCGCAGCACCATGATACAGATCTCCGCGGTTCACAGCGGACTTTGCGATTCGCCCGAAGCGGCGCTTCACGAAATGTTCCGCCAGATGGTGCTGCTGTGAAGTCAGGGCTTCTTGCCTTTAAAACGACCAGCGAGCGTGGGATAGAATTCACGTAACAGATTTACGCCCGCCACCTGTCCATACCAAATAAGGTAGCTCAGCCCGACATTGTCCCAGCCCTGCCAACTGCGGGGCGACCACGCGAGTGGAATGCCCGAGGAGCCGGCGCTGCCGAGGAACAAGGACGTGGAGAAGCGGGAGCGTCCGGCGTCGTTCCGGCAGACATAAGGAGAGGCGGTCACGTGTCCAAGTCTGGCGCCGAAGCCTTCCGCCTTCGAGCGAAAATACCTGTTGTCCTCGTGAACCAGCGCAGAAACAGCGAAGGTGATTGTGCTGCCCACCAGAGTGCCGCCATAGCTGCTGGCGGTTCGAAGGCCGTAGGCGCCCCAGCCTTGTCCCCATTCTTTCGGGCTATCAATCCCTTGACCGATAGCCGCCCCCGACGCCGCGCCTAGCGCCGCGAGAGGAGAAAACGTTTGCGAGGCGTAATGATCGAATCGTTGCTTCGGCGTGATGGTGGTCCATGGCTCCGGTGAGGGTTGGGGTAACAATTTAAGGAACACAGAATCCGCGTCAGGTGTGGAATCTTGAGCGGTGCACGTGCATGCCGCGACGAGCATGCACAGCGGGAGGTGTGCGAATTTATAGAGAGGCCGCAAGTAAATCGGTTTCCAATAGTCCCATGATATCTCCGGATCGCTGGAAACATTAACGCAGCATGAACCCGGTACCCGTTACGATCCTTTGCCGCGTTCTTGTTGTTAGGAGGTGACGGTCATGAAAAACGCCATCTTATTAACGGTTTTATCTCTCGCGACAGCGAGTTCCACGCTGTTTGCGCAACCGCGGTTTTCTATTGGCATGGGCGCCCCCGCGCCTCGATACTATGAACAGACGCCGGACTCTGCCTATTCCGAATACGATTCCGGACCACAGTACGACTACCAGCCACCGTGCCCAGGGCCAGGTTATTTCTGGACTGCCGGGACCTGGTATCCATCCGGTGGACGCAGGCTCTGGCGTGCCGGGTACTGGGCGCCTCCGGTCTATCGCGGGTATTCGGGCGGACCTCGTTACTCCAGCCCTCGTTCGTACGGGGAAGTTTACTTTCGCGGCGGATACGATAATAGATACCGCGGTAACTTCAACGATTACCGTCGGGACTTCGGCCGGGACCACGACCGCGGCTACGAGCGGGACCACGACCGCGGTCACCGCGACAATTTTCGCGGCGAGCACCGGCGGTAAGTTCGCAAGAGTTGGCGCTGGCCGCGGAAACGTCCGTCCGCGGCCAGCTAAGATAATCATTGGACGCCTACGCTTCCTTTCGTTCCCGCGATTACCGTTTCCTGCTTGCCGGCAGCTTTCTTTCCAGTTTCGGCCTGCAGATGCTGTCGGTGGCGGTCAGTTGGGACCTGTACACCGCTACTAAATCCGCCGTCGCTCTGGGCAACGTCGGGTTGGTGCAAGTAACTCCGTTCCTGTTGTTCGCCCTCTTCGCCGGCCATTTCGCGGACCGCCACGACCGCCGCCGGATCATGCTCGTCACGCAGTTGCTCTTGTTGATTGCCTGCGGATTGCTTGTTCTGAATTCCCGCTCCGTTCCGATTATTTACGGGTGCCTGTTTTTGACGGCTACCGCGCGAGCATTTCAAGGGCCGGCGCGGCTGGCGGTTCTTCCGCACGTTGTTCCAGCGGAAACGCTGCGAAACGCCATTACCTGGAACAGCAGCGCCAATGAAATCGCCAATGTCGCTGGCCCGGCGGTTGCGGGAATTTTGTTGGCCGCCACCGGCAGCCGAACCGTCTACCTTGTCCAGTGCGGTTTCGCAACGCTGACCTTGGCCTGCTTCTACATGGTTCGCTTTCGTGGTGATGCCGCGCGCGAAGTATCGACGCCTACCGGCAAATCGGTCCTCGAAGGAGTACGCTTTGTTTGGACAGATAAGCTGATTCTGTCGGCGATGTCGCTCGATCTGTTCTCGGTTCTATTTGGCGGCGCAACGGCGCTGCTTCCCATTTACGCGGTCGAGATATTGCATACCGGCGCCCGCGGTCTGGGCTGGTTGCGCGCCGCACCGTCAATCGGCGCGGTCGTTATGGCGCTAACGCAAACGCACTTCCTCCGGCTGCAACATGCCGGCCGGGCTTTGCTGTGGTCGGTTGCGGGATTCGGTGCGGCTACGGTTGCGTTCGGGTTGTCGCGCTCGCTGCTGCTATCGTTTCTGATGCTTGTCGTCACTGGCGCGCTGGACAATATTAGCGTGGTGCTGCGCACTTCGCTGGTCCAAACGGCCACGCCGGACCGGCTGCGCGGCCGGGTGCTGGCGGTCAATAATATCTTTATCAGTTGCTCCAACCAATTGGGCGCGGTGGAATCCGGCTGGACTGCCGCATGGTTCGGCCCGGTTCCCAGCGTTGTTGCCGGTGGCATGGCTACTCTGATGATTGTGGCCGCGTTCGCCGCCAGGTCGCGGGCGCTGCGCAACTGGCGGCACTAGCCGCGTGATCTAATATCGGTGATGTGGTTTTCGCTTTTCTTCCTTACCGCACTGACAGCCTCGGCTCAGCGGTTGGGCCGGGTGGTGGATTCGGTAAAGTGCCTTGCGGACCCGTCACAATCCTACGCGCTTTACGTACCGTTGCGCTATGCTCCGGAGCGTTCGTGGCCGGTGATTTTCGCTTTTGACCCGCGAGCCAGCGGTCGAGTTCCGGTTGAAATCTACCAGGCTGCCGCGGAGAAGTTCGGCTATCTCGTGGCCGGTTCGAACAATTCCCGGAACGGGTCGTGGACTGTGAGTATGACGGCTGCCCAAGCGATGATAAACGACGTGCTCGACAATTTTCAGGTGGATCGGAAACGCCTCTACACAGCCGGTATGTCTGGCGGCGCGCGGGTAGCCCTGGGCATTGCGCTCAACTCGAACCGGATGGCCGGAGTGATTGCGTCCAGCGCCGGTTATCCCGATTCCAAGCCACGGAAGACCTTGCCGTTCGCGTTGTTCGGCACGGCCGGGACGGAGGACTTCAATCTTCTGGAAATGCGGCAACTGGATCGGACACTGGCGACGCCCCATCGCGTTACGGTGTTTGACGGGGGACACGTCTGGCTCTCAAGCGCGCTTGCCGTGGAAGCAGTGGAGTGGATGGAACTGGAGGCCATGAAATCGGGCCGCCGGCCGAGCGATGCGGCATGGATCGAAGAGATATTTGTAAGGCGTACCGCTGCCTGTGAACAGAAATCCGGCAAGGAACTGCTGCTGGCGCTGGAAGCGCTGGCGGCGGACTTTGAACGGCTGAAGGACGTCGCGGGATTCGTGTCGCGCGCCTCCGCCTTGCATCGAGACAAGGAAGTGCGCAACGAGCTGAAGAAAGACCGGGCGGAAGAAGAGAGCGAGCAGCGGCAGACCGGCGAGATTCTGGGCATGGAACGCCAGCTTGCACCGCCGCTTGGATCCGGCGATGAGAGGCAAACCGTTCTCAATCAGCTTCGTGTGCGTTGGAAGAAAATCGCTTCGATGGCAAACGCTTCCGAGGATTCGGCTGAGCGGCGCACGGCTCGGCGGATTCTGCGCGGCCTGACGATGGGCTCCGGGGAGCGAGTGAAAGATCCGGAGTACCTCGCCATGTTGGCGGAATTCCGCCCAGCCAATCCGCGGCGCTAAGAAAACAGATCAGGCCGGCGGCGTTGCGGCGGGCGTGCTGCCGTTGATGGTGCAGCCAAGCCGGTTAATGCCGTCGAAGGCGGCCACTTTGTAGCATTCCGCCAGGGTGGGGTAATTGAAGACAGTGTTCACGAAATAATCCACCTTGCCTCCGAATGCCAGCACTGCCTGTCCGATGTGCACCAGCTCGCTGGAGCCTTCGCCGATGATGTGGACCCCCAAAAGGTCTCGGGATTCGGCGTGGAAAATCAGCTTCAGCAGCCCGGTGGTATCGCCGATGATCTGGCCGCGCGCAATTTCACGATAGCGGGCCTTGCCGATTTCGTACGACACTCCATCGTGCGTCAATTCTTCCTCATTGCGGCCCACTGTGGAAATTTCAGGAATCGTATAAATTCCGTAGGGGAAGAGTTCGGGTACCGATTTCGCTTCTACGTGGAAAGCGTGGCAGGCAGCCAGACGGCCTTGTTCCATGGATGTGGAGGCCAGGCTGGGGAAGCCGATCAAATCTCCTACGGCGTATATATTCGGGGTGTTGGTCTGGTAGTTCTGATTGACTCTGAGGCGGCCCCGGTCGTCCGGGACAATACCGGCAGCCTCAAGATTCAGCCGGTTGGTGTTGCCGGTGCGCCCGATGCTGTACAAGGCCTTGTCGGTGACCACCTGTTTCCCGCTGGCAAGGTGAATGCGGACGCGGTCGCCGTGTTCGTCGTGCACAGGCTCAATGGTGCTGACCTCTTCGCAAAGCCGCAGGGTCACGCGGTTCTCACGAAGCTGATAGGCGAGAGCGTCCACTATCTCCGCATCTATAAACGGCAGCAATCTGGGGCGCTTGTCTATCAACGTCACGCGTACGCCCAAGGCGGCGAACATACAGGCATATTCGCAGCCGATCACGCCGGCCCCGACCACGGTTAGGGTGCGCGGCAGACAATCGAGCTTCAGAATATCGTCGCTGGTCAGAATCCGGCGGTGATCGAAGGGGATGTGAGGGTCCATTGTCGCCTCCGTTCCCGTCGCGATAACGATGGTATCGCCGGTGATCAGGCGTTGTCCCCGGTCGTGTTCGTCCACCAGGTCCAACTTCAGCGTGTGGGCATCGACGAAAGAAGCCGTGGCCGAAAGCAGGTCGATGTGATTGCGGCTCAGTTGGTGCCGCGTGACGTCGATTTCGTGGCGGATCACCTGATCGGTACGCAGCATCAGGTCGTCAATGGTGATGTTCTGTTTGACGGTGTAGGAGGCGCCGTAGAACGACCTCTCGCGGAAGCCGGACAAGTCGAGCACCGCTTCCCGGAAGGTCTTACTGGGGATGGTGCCGGTGTTGACGCTGACGCCGCCAACCACCGATTTCCGTTCCACCAGCGCAACGCGTTTGTCTAACTTCGCGCCCTGGATGGCCGCACGCTGTCCCGCCGGACCCGACCCGATCACAATCAGGTCATAGTCAAAATCAGGCATGGACTATTGTATCCGCAGTTCGCGGTTTCCCATCACTGAAAATTGTGTCTAAGCCGTTAACGGTCCACCAGATGCAGACCCTTATGGATGGCATAGAGCGCAAGCTCCAGCCGGTCGGAAACGCCTAGTTTGTCGAAGATGTTATGCAAATGGTTTTTCACCGTCTGTTCGCTGATAAACATCTTCTCGGCCATTTCCTTGTTCTTGTAGCCTTGCGCCACCAGTCCCACAATCTCGCGCTCGCGCGTGCTGAGCGGAGAACGTTCGCGCGTTTTGCCACCGGTGCCGCCAATTACGTCCCCCGGTGCGGCGAACTGGCGCATCACCGCCGCAGTGGTGTGCGAATCCAGCCAGATCTCGCCGGCAAACACCTTGCGAATGCTTTTGATGATCAGTTCCGGAGCGGTCTGCTTTAACACAATACCGGAGCATCCAAGCTTCATCGCCTGGAC
>JANXXV010000100.1 GCA_025350445.1 Bryobacteraceae bacterium
GCTCCATTACGTCGGGGCTGATTTCGGTTACTTTGCAACCGTGCTTTTTGTTCAGATCGCGAATCAACGCCTCGGCCAGAATGGGCAAATCGCCTTCCCGGTTGCGCAGCGGAGGTAACGCAATCTGAAAGACGTTCAGGCGGTAGAACAAGTCCTCGCGAAGTTCGCCCTTGCGCAGCGCATCGTCCAAAACTTTATTGGTGGCGGCGATGATGCGGACATCCACGGTGATTTCGTTCTTGCCGCCGAGCCGGCGGACACGGGAATCTTCCAGGACTCGAAGAAGCTTCGCTTGCGTTCCGACGGGCATCTCCGCAAGCTCGTCCAGAAGCAGCGTTCCGTGTTGCGCTAACTCAAAGCAACCGGCGCGGCGTTCCACGGCTCCGGTGAAAGCGCCTTTCTCATGTCCGAACAATTCGCTTTCCATCAGCGTTTCCGGCATGGCGGCGCAATTGATTGCGATAAACGGCCCACTGCGGCGAGGGCTCAAATGATGGATGGCGCGCGCGACCAGCTCTTTGCCCGTGCCACTTTCTCCGGTGATCAGTACGGCCGCCTTGCTCGGAGCCACCTGACGGACTAACGAGAATACCTGGTGCATTGCGGGAGAAGACCCCACCAGATCCACCAGCACGCCTTGATAGCTCAACTGGCGTTGCAACCGCTCTGTTTCCTCGGCCAGCCGGCTTTGGGAGGCGGCACGTTCCAGCAGGATGCGCAGGGCAGCGGGTTGAATTGGCTTTTCCAGAAACCAGAAGGCGCCCAGATCGTGAATGGTGGCAATGGCTGTTTCGATGTTGCCAAAAGCAGTCAGCACGATCGCCGGCGGCATATTTCCTTGGCTGGTAAGCCGTTTCAGCAATTCGAAGCCATCCATGCGGGGCATCATCAAATCGGTAACCAGCACCTGCACGGCGCCTTCGGCCAGCTTATCCAGCGCTTCCTGGCCGTCGGCTGCGGTCTCCGCGGTGAATCCCCAAGACGCAACCATGCTGGCTAACCCCACACGCTGACTTTCTTCGTCGTCGACGATCAGCACTTTCGCCGACGAAGGGTTCACAACACTATTCATTGCAGTCATTGTACTGCGATTGTCCGCCCCAATGATAAGATTTGAAAATTGGCGCCTGTGGCATTACATGGCGACTGCAGTGACGAATTGCGCCGGGGGTAGGACGCGCCGATAGGGGAAATGTTTCATTTGGCTGTCAGATTGCCGTAGAAAAACGCCTGCTAAAATTCTTTCATACATGAAACACTTCCAAGCAATTATGTTCGCTACGCTGATGTTGGCGTTGAGTCCGCGTGCATCGGCGCAACGGGATCTTTCGGGAAGCGCGCGGATCAAACTGGCGATTGAGAACCTGGCCGGCACGCGGAGCGTTTTGGTGATTGCCGCCCATCCGGATGACGAGCCGACGGCACTATTGACCTATTTTGTGCGCGGCCGGCACCTGCGGTCCGGATATCTGTCGCTCACGCGCGGGGAAGGCGGGCAGAACCTGATTGGATCCGAGCAGGGCAAACTGCTGGGCGTAATTCGTACCCAGGAACTGCTGGCGGCGAGAAAGATTGACGGAGCCGAACAGTTCTTTACCCGGGCCATCGACTTCGGATTTTCGAAGACGCCGCAGGAAACAATTGCGAAATGGGGACATGATGCGCTGCTGTCCGATGTAGTCTGGGTGATCCGCCGCTTTCAGCCGGACGTGATTGTGCTGGTGTGGTCCGGAACGCCGCGCGATGGGCACGGGCAGCATCAGGCATCGGCGATTATCGGCCGCGAGGCGTTCGCGGCGGCAGCGGACAGGAATCGGTTTCCTGAACAACTGAAGTATGTGCAGCCCTGGCAGACCAGGCGGATGTATCAATTGGGCCGCCGGACCTTTGATCAATTCCGGCCAGCCGCGGAGGTGGCAAAGGATACGACGCCGCCGGAGAAGACGCTCAACATTGACACTGGCGAGTTCGATCCGATGCTCGGGCACTCCTACAACGAGATTGCGGGAATGAGCCGCAGCATGCATAAGAGTCAGGGCATGGGGTCGGCGGAACAGCGTGGGTCGTCCGTCGTGTGGTTATTGCCAATCGGGGGCGACGCGGGGCTGCGCGATGCGTTGGATGGGATTGAAAATGGTTGGAAGGGGCAGGCGCAGGGCGCGGCGATTGACGAGTTGCTTTCGCGGGCGATCCGTACTTTCGATGCGGAACATCCCGAGAAAACGATTCCGCTGTTAACGCAGGCGCGGCCGCCGATGGCCAAAGTGAAGGCGGGTTGGGCAGCGCGGAAACTGCAGGACCTGGACGAGGCCATTGCGCTGTGCGCGGGACTCTGGCTGGATGCGGCAACGGACCGGACAACGGCCGTGCCCGGAGGCGCGGTGCGGATTACGGCGACGGCGCTGAATCGATCACCCGCCACAGTTGTGCTGAAGAGCGTAAAGACTTCAGGCGCGGAGGGTGCACCCGCGACGGATCTGCTTTCCGATCAGCTTGCCTACAATAGGCCGGACAAGAAGATTCTTACGTGGACGGTTCCCGCATCGCAGCCGTCGTCCCAGCCCTTCTGGCTGAGGAAGCCGACGCTAAGCGACAGCTACACCATCGACGATCGGCAATTGATTGGAGTGGCCGATGCGCCGCCGGTTCTGGAAGCGAGTTTTCGTTTGCTGGTGGGTTCCGATGAAATTGTGGTGAAGCGGCCCGTCCATTTCCGCTATGTGGACAGGGTGCGCGGTGAGCTGACGCGGCCACTTACCGTGGTGCCATCTGTGTCGCTTTCAATTTCCGAGAAAGCGATCCTCTTTCCGAATAACGAAGCGAAATCGATTGATGTAGATGTGAAGGCGAACAAGCCGCAATCGTCCGGGACGGTGAGCCTGACGGTGCCTGCCGGGTGGCGGGTGGAGCCGTCGTCAAGACCGTTCACCCTGACGCAAACCGGCGAACAAGCGACGCTGCGATATACGATTACGCCGTCAGCCGGTGAAGCCCGCGGGGAGTTGCGCGCGCAAGCTGCGATGGCGGGCGGAGGGCAGGTGGAGGAGAACATGAACGTGATCGACTACGCCCACATTCCACCGCAAACCATCTTCGAGCCATCCGCGGCAGCCGTAGTTCGCGCCGACATCCGGACGCTGGCGCACAAGGTGGGTTATATCATGGGCGCGGGCGATGAGGTGCCGAAAGCACTGCGGCAGATTGGCTGCGAGGTTACTTTGCTGGACGCCGATTTTCTGGCGCGCGGCGATCTGAACGCGTTCGACGCCATCGTGGCCGGGGTTCGCGCTTACAATCTGCGGCTGGACCTGCGCGCCAATCAACACCGCTTGCTGGAATACATGAAGCAGGGCGGAACTTACATCGTCCAGTACAACAACCTGGGCTTTGGCGCGTCAGCGGCAGAGGATTTGAAGGGGCTTGAGCAGTTGGGTCCGTATCCAATAAAGCTGAGCCAGGAACGCGTGACCGAGGAAGATGCGCCCATTCATTTTCCCGATCCAAGCCACCCGTTGCTACAGTCTCCGAATCAGATTACGGCGAAAGATTTCGAAGGATGGGTGCAGGAACGCGGCTTGTATTTCGCATCGAGCTTCGATCCGCGGTATCAGTCTCTATTCGATTCGCACGACGCCGGGGAGCCGCCGCTCACGGGTGGAATGCTGTTCACAAGATACGGCAAGGGGGCATACTTCTATACCGGGTATGCATGGTTTCGCGAGTTGCCCGCCGGTGTACCTGGCGCGTTCCGGATTTTTGCAAACCTGTTGAGCGCCGGAAAGACCCTGCAATGAATCAGCCTGACGAGCCGCCACCTTTTCTCGGGACGTGGAAACGGATTTACACCCTTGTGTTGATCTACGTGGCTGCGTTGATTTCCATGTTGTACGTGTTCTCGGACGTCACTGCGCCATGAAGCCGCTCGATTGGGTGGTAATGTTCGGGTGGCTGACGTTCCTGGTTTCCTACGGCTTGTGGCGCGGCCGCAAGAGCGGGACCGTAAACGACTATCTGCTGGCGGGCCGCACCATGCCGTGGTACGCGATGGGTCTGTCTATTATGGCGACGCAGGCCAGCGCCATCACATTCATCTCCACCACGGGCCAGTCTTACGTGGACGGCATGAGGTTCGTTCAGTTCTATTTTGGGTTGCCCGTGGCGATGGTAATTTTGTCGGCCACCGCGGTTCCTATTTTTCATCGGGCGAAGGTATACACAGCGTACGAGTATCTGGAGAGCCGCTTCGATGCGAAGACTCGCGCGTTGGTGAGCGCGATTTTCTTAATCCAGCGCGGGCTGGCCGCTGGGTTGGCGCTTTACGCGCCCGCTGTCGTGTTGTCGGTAATTCTGGGCTGGTCGGATCGGACGACGACAATTCTGATGGGCAGCCTGGTAGTGGTCTACACCACCACAGGCGGCATCAAGGCGATCACCTGGGCCGACGTGCAACAGATGGCAGTGATCTTCGTCGCGTTGATTTTAGCCCTGTTCATGGCCATCCACCTGATGCCGCAACAGGTGAGTTTTCTGGACGCGGTGACGCTCGCCGGGGCTTTCGGGAAGTTGAAAGCCGTGGACACGCACTTCGATTGGAACAACCGCTACAACCTTTGGAGCGGCCTGATTGGCGGGATGTTTCTGGCGCTGGCTTATTTTGGATGCGACCAATCGCAGGTGCAACGCTACCTCACCGGAAAGTCCATTGCGCAAAGCCGTCTGAGTCTGTTGTTCAACGCGATGGCCAAGATCCCGATGCAGTTCTTCATTCTGTTCATCGGCGCGATGGTCTTCGTGCTGTTCATGTTCGTGAAGCCACCGGTGATTTTTCATCCGGTGGAGATGGGGCGCATTGCGCAGTCCGCTGAATATAAGCCGGTGGAGGATCGCTACAACGCCGCGTTTGAAGCGCGCAAACAGGCAGCGCAACGCTATCTGGATGCGAAACATCGCGGGGGAACTTCGCCGGCCGATTTGGAAGAACTGCGATCCACGCAAAGAGCATTCGATAACGCGCGGCAGGACGGCGCGAAACTGGTGGACAAGACGCGCGGGTCCGTGGGCTTCAACGATACGAACTACATTTTTCTCAGCTTTGTAACGAACTACCTGCCGGCTGGAGTGGTGGGCCTGATCATCGCGGTGATCTTTTCGGCGGCGATGTCAGCGGTCTCCGGCGAGATCAACTCACTTGCCACGGTCACCGTAATCGACGTTTATAAGCGGCATTTCCACAAGTCGGCAACAGACGGGCATTATCTTTGGGCATCGCGAATCGCAACGGCATTTTGGGGTGTGTATGCGGTGATCTTCGCCGGGCGCGGCGGCGGATTCGGCGCATTGATCGAAGCCGTGAACATGATTGGGTCGTTATTCTATGGAGGGATGCTGGGCGTTTTTGTGCTCGCGTTCTTCTTCCCGAAAGTGAGCGCTAACGGAGCCTTCGCGGGCGTGATCGCCGGCGAAGCCGCCATCTTCGCGGCAAACCATTTCACCAGCATTTCGTTTCTCTGGTACAACGTGATCGGCTGCCTGGTAGTGCTGGCGACGGGCGTGTTGGTTTCGAAATTCGAACGGGCTACAACCGCTCCCTAACGGTCACGGCTCGGTTAGCGCATAATTCTACCGAGCCGCGGCCGTTAGGAAGCGGTTGCCCGGGCTAGATATCCAAGCTAGCGATTTCCACGGTGCTGCGGTGACCGTCCACCACCACGATGCCGCTTTCGGTGACGTGGTGGAAATGGCGGTCTTTTTCCAGATCGTAACCGATCTGCGCGTCTTCCGGCACGCGAACATTCTTGTCCAGAATGGCCCGGCGGATTTTCGCGCGGCGTCCGATGTCGCAGTTGTCGAAGATGATGGAATCCTCAACAGTGGCGCCGGTGTGGATGCGCACGCCGCGGCCGAGCACCGAATTTCTCACCGAACCACCAGAGAGAATGGTGCCCCCGGCGACGATGGAATCGATCGCCTGACCGCGGCGGCCTTCGTCGTCGAACGTCGTCTTGGCTGGCGGATCTGAATATCCCGCGGTGCGCAGCGGCCACTGTTTGTTATACAGATTCAATACCGGCGATACCGCACGCAAATCCATGTTCGCTTCATAGTAGGCATCAATGGTTCCCACATCACGCCAGTAGACTTCCGCACCGGGGGGGTCGCCGGGAATGCGGTTGGTATTGAAATCGTAGGCGAACATTTCCGAACGTCCGACGAGGGATGGCAGAATATCGCGGCCGAAATCGTGAGAGCTTTCTTCATTTGCGGCGTCGGCGTAAAGTTCCCGCAGCAACGTGCCGGTGGAGAATACGTAATTCCCCATGGATGCGTACACGCGGTCCGGATCGTCCGGCATGGTGGGTGCATCGGGATTCTTTTCGTGAAAGCCGACAATGGCGCCTTCCGGGGATGTCTCAATGACGCCGAACTCGCTGGAGAGATCCTTGCTCACAGGAATGGCCGCGACGGTTACCTGCGCCCGCTTGTGCTCGTGATATTCAATCATTTCGCGGATGTTCATGCGGTAGATGTGATCGGCGCCGAAGATCACCACCAGGTGGGGGTCCGCCTGTTCAATCAAATTTATGTTTTGGTAAATGGCGTCGGCAGTGCCTCGATACCAGGTCTCGCCGGGTGAACGCATCTGGGCGGGCACGGGGATAATGAAGTGGCTTTTCAGCAGGCTGTTGGATTCCCAACCATCGCGCAGGTGCTGCAACAACGACTGGCTCTTGAACTGGATGAGCACATAACTGGAGTAGATGCCCGAGTTCAGCAGGTTGCTGAGCACGAAATCGATAATGCGGTACCGGCCGCCAAACGGAACAGCGGGCTTGGCGCGTTCTTTAGTTAGGGGGTAGAGCCGGGTGCCCTTGCCGCCGGCCAGCACAAATGCAAGTACTCGGAGTTGCATTATCGTCGATCCTCGGTTTTTTTGTGGACTAACCTGCCATTGTGGCAGTTGAAAGCCAGCGAGGCAACAAACATTTCCGGGGTTGGTGTTTTAGCTCTGGAAGTTGTGATATTTTGACCGTACACTTGCTCTCCATAAAAACTAAACCCCTGACATCGGCGCACCGCTGGTCCGTCGTCGGCCTACTGTTCCTCGGCATGATCATCTCATACGTGGACCGGTCGAATATCACAGCGGCGCTGACGCTGCCGGAATTCCGGCAACTGTTCCACCTCAACAGCCAGGACGTGGGGGCGTTGCAGTCGGCGTTCTTCTGGTCGTATGCATTTCTACAGGTTCCAGCCGGCTATGTGGTGGACCGCTACGGCGTGAAAATGCCGTACTTCATTGCCTTTATTTTCTGGAGCCTGATTTCCGCAGGCACGGCATTGACCAGTTCCTTTTCCCAGTTGGTGGGATTGCGGCTGTTGCTCGGCGTGGGCGAATCGGTGGTGACTCCGGCCAGCCTTCGCTGGATCCGTTACAACGTGCATGAGCATCAGCGGGGCCTGGCGGTGGGCATTCTGTTCGCCGGCGCGAAGATGGGTCCGGCTATCGGAACACCATTGGCTGTAATGCTGCTGGCGCAGTTCGGATGGCGCAGCATGTTCGCGATCCTTGGATTCGGCGCGCTGGTGTGGCTGATTCCATGGGCGATGATGGTCCGCAACGACGACCGGGCGCTGGAAGCGGAATCGACACAAGCCACCTCCGCGCCGGCGGTTCCGTTCAGCTCGATATTCCGTTCGCCGGTGATCTACGGCATCATGATTGGGACGTTTTGTTACAACTATTTCGTCTACTTCAACATGACGTGGCTGCCGCTCTATTTCGTGAACCGGCGGCACCTGACACAGAAAGACATGGCGATTTACACGTTCTTCACATTCACCGGCATGGCGGTGACCGCCATCACCGCGGGCTGGTTCGCGGACCGGCTAATTGCCAAAGGCGCGGACCCGGTGACGATTCGAAAGCGGTTTACCATCGCTGGATTTCTGGTGGCGTCCACGGAAATTATCGGGGCAATGAGCAACTCAAACGAAGTGGCACTGACCTTCGCCATTCTGTCTCTGGCCGGGCTGGGTCTGGCTACGGGGAACTACTGGGCGTTGACGCAGACGCTGATGCCCGGCGCGGCAATGGGCCGGATAGCGGGGCTGCAAAACTTTGCGTCGAATTTCTCCGGCATCGTTGCCGCGTGGTTCAGCGGCTGGCTGATTCAGAAGACCGGCAGTTACGATGCGCCCATGCAAGCCATCTGGCTGATCCTGATTACCGGCGTAACGTCTTATGCATTTCTAGTGAGGAAGAAGTATGTTTAGTGATATGAAAAGAACCATCCTGTTCACCGCTACGGCCTCATCCGCATTGACGCTGCTGGCGGTCTTTAGCTTTGGATTCGCGGCTCTGCCGTCGGAGGTGAAATTGGACAACAAGCGAGTGAAAGTAACAACGGTGACATACGCGCCAGGCGTGCCCAGAGAGCGCTACACCCGGCCGACGGACCAGGTGATCGTGTTTCTGGACGACTGCAAGTACGAGCGCAAGGACTCCGCCACTGGCGAGAAAACCGTGCGCGAGCGCAAATCGGGCGACGTCATCTGGCACGACACAGGCGAGGACGCGCCTGTATTAACGAACCTGGGATCAAAGCCGTATCGCACGCTGACCATCGAAGTGAAATAGGACAACAATTCATGAACGCAACTGTAATCGGTTCTGGAATGATGGGGCCTGGCATCGCGGTGACGCTTGCGCTAGGCGGAGTGAAAGCCACTATACTGAGCCGCACCCAAGAAGGCGCGGCCAAGGGTCTGGCGGTTGCGCGGCAACAACTGGCGCTGCTCGAGACAAACGGACTCGCCAGCGCGGAGAAGAGCCAATGGGCGCTGGAGAACATCACTGCATCCACGGACTTTGACGACGCCATTTCCACTGCGGATCTGGTGATTGAATCAGCCCCGGAAAACATGTCGTTCAAGCAGGATTTGTTTGCCCGCATGGATGCCATTGCCAAGCCGGGAGCGGTGCTGGCGAGCAACACGTCGGGATTGAGCATCACGGCGATTGCCGAACGCTGCGTCCGGCCGGAGCGCGTCTTGACGACGCACTTCTGGAACCCGCCGCATCTGATGCCCCTGGTGGAACTGGTGAAGGGCGAGAAGACAGCCGGTCATGTGGTGGAGGCGGTGCGCGATTTATTGCGGACATGCGGCAAGGTGCCGGTGATCGTGAAGAAGGACCGCCCAGGGCAGTTGGGCAATCGCCTGCAAATGGCGCTGGTGCGCGAGGCGGTGAACATTGTACAGGAAGGCATCGCCGATGTAGAGGACGTGGATCTGGCAGCGAAGTCCGGCTTCGGCCTGCGCCTACCGGTGTATGGAATCTTTGAGCATCAGGACATCGTCGGGCTCGACATGGGCATGAGCATCGTGGACTATGTGTCGACGGATTTGTATGCGGAACCGCGCGCGCCACAGCTGATGCGCGATCTGGTGGAACGCGGAGATCTTGGCGTGAAGACCGGGAAGGGCTTCTACGATTGGTCGAAGAAAGACGCGGCGGCAGTGAAGGCCCGCCGCGATAGCTTCGTTCTGCAATTCCTGGGATCGGCGTTCGCCAAACCTCAGGAGTAAATCGCTTCACGCGAAGGCGGCACGCATTATTTCCAGACTCTTCGGGACGGCGGTGGCCGGTGGTTCCTTGCCTTCCATTTCGAGCGACACGTAACCCTGGAAATTTGCTTTGCGCAGAATGCCGGCGATGCGCTTGTAGTCGAGGTCGAGCGTGTAATACTCGCCGCCTCCGAAGTACGTTTTGAAATGCACGATGGCCGCTCGCGGCGCAATCTTCTCGATCTCCGGGTACGGATCGACTGGAAAATTGCCGATGTCCAGATTGATTCCAAGCCACGGCGACTGCACCGCGTCCACGATGCGGAACAGGTTTTCCGTCTTGGTCGTGATGCCCCAGTGATTTTCCAGCATCAGCATCACCCCGGCCTTTTCCGCCGCCGGCAAGCAGGCACGAATCGATTCGACGCACCAGTCGATAGCGTCGTTCTCCGTGTAGCCGGGAATCGGCGGCTCGTCGCCTTTGGCCTTCATCAAGTCGTCAAACAGACGGATGGTGCGCCATCGCCCGGAGTTGATGCGCACGGCGGGAATGCCAAGTTTGACGGCCATATCAATGCCGTATTGCGTGTGGCGAATAGCCTGCGCGCGTTCATCCGCCCACGGAGAAACAAAATCCTGATGGATGGAAAACATGGTGAGAGCCACGCCATGCGTCATCGCTGTGCGCTTCAGGCGGTTCAGATACTCGGGTGATTCGTCGGTCATCTGCCGGTGCAGAACTTCGACCCCATCAAAGCCGAGCCGCGCGGCGTCTTCAATAACCTTTTCTATTGGGTAGCGGTCGCGCTTGAAATGCCAGTAGGAATAGCTGGACACGCAAAATCGCGGAAGGTGGTTGGCGATTGCGGCAGGTGATGCGGCAGGTGCGAGTGAGAGAGCGCCGGCTGCTCCGCCGATCAGCGTGCGCCGGGAGAACTGGTGAGCCATGGCCTATTTTACAAGAAGCACGCGGCCCAGATGCAACGCCACAATTCCGAACGTCATGCGTTCGAACTGAACATCGACGAAGCCTGCCGCACGCATCTTCTCCGCAAGCTCCTCGGCACCCGGGAACTTCCGCACCGATTCGGGCAGGTAACTGTAGGCATCCTTCGACCCGGAGAGCGCGCCGCCCAGCTTGGGTAGAATGTTTCGCGAATAGAAGCCATAGAGCGCCGCGAAGGCCGCGTTCGGTGGCTGGGAAAATTCCAGAATCGCAGCCATCCCGCCCGCCCGGAGCACACGCCGCAGTTCCAGCAGACCTTTTTCATAGTTGGCGAAATTGCGAAATCCGAATGCCACCGTCACCAGATCGAGGGAGGCATTTGCGATCGGCAAGCTGAGTGCATCCGATTCGAAGAGCGCTTCGCCCAAACCCTTTTTCTGAGCGGCCGTTAGCATGGGATGGCAGAAGTCGCTGGCCAGCACGCGACTTGTCGTGGTGGCGCGTTGCAGAGCGATCGCCAGATCGCCGGTGCCACAGCACAAATCCAGGACGCGAGCCCCAGGCCGATCCAGAACACGCCGGACGCGCTTCACCGTTCGCGCACGCCACAGCTTGTCGATGTTGAAAGAGAGCAGGTGATTCAGCAGGTCGTAACGCGGCGCAACCTGGCCGAACATTTCGCGCACCCACTGCGCCGTTTGCTGTTCGCCCTTCACGCCGGGCGGTGTGGTGCCGCTCATGCTAGTGCCGCTTCCACCGCGCGCTGCACCAGCGCGGGATCGATGCCCGAGAGAATTTGCACATGGCCGATACGGTCGGGCAACACAAAATGCACTTTGCCGTGGATCGTTTTCTTATCGCTGTTCGTACGCGCTACCAGGCGCTCGGCGGAGATACCGGCGAGCCGCGGGATTGGACCGTAAAGCGACACCGCGCGCAGAATTGCATCGCGGTCCGCGTCGTTCAGCAGTCCGGTCTTGGATGCGAGGTGCGTCGCCGCATTCATCCCGAACGCTACCGCTTCGCCGTGCAGGAATCGGGAATAGGAGGTCTCCGCTTCGAGGGTGTGGCCAATCGTATGGCCGAAGTTCAGAATGCGCCGGAGGCCGCCCTCTTTCTCATCCGCCGAGACCACCTCCGCTTTGATCCGCACGGACTCGCTGATGAGCCAGTCCACGGCTGCGGGGTCTTGCGCCAGCACATCGGCCGAACGGTTCGCCATGAGATCGAACAATTCCGGACTGGCAATCACGCCGTGCTTCACCACTTCAAACAGCCCCGCGCGATATTCGCGCTCCGGCAAGGTACGCAGCACCTCGGGATCGATCAATACGCAGAGCGGCTGGTGAAACGATCCGATCAGATTCTTTCCTGCTACCAGGTTCACACCGGTCTTGCCGCCGACAGCCGCATCCACTTGCGCCAGCAGCGTGGTCGGAATCTGAATCACCGGAACGCCGCGCATGAAGATGGCGGCAAGAAAGCCACTGACGTCAGTGAGAATTCCGCCGCCAAAAGCGACCACCACGCTGGACCGGTCGCCGCCGGCGCATACCATTTCTTCAGCCAGTTTCTCCACCGAGGAGAATCGCTTTTTATCTTCGCCGCCATCGAAGAAGAGTACGTGAAACGGACGCCCGTTCATCCCTGACTCCACAAGATTCCCGTGGAGTTTCCATACGTCTTTTGTGGAGGTAACGAACACCTGTCCAGCGGAAGACGGCACGAAGCTTCCGAGCCTTGACAACACGCCTCGCTCGACCACTGCAGAGTATGTCTGCTGGCCCGTTTTCACCTGATAAGACGGCACAACCCCGTTGTACCATGGGAGTATTACGTCTACCTCTGAAAGAACTCCTCAAACTATAGAAGCTGACTTCCTGGTGGTGGGGGCCGGAGTCGCGGGGCTGCGCGCCGCTATTGAACTGGCCGCGGCGGGCACTGTATTGGTTGTGGCAAAGGACAGCCTACGCGAATCTTCGTCTGAATATGCGCAGGGCGGAATCGCTGTTGCACTTAGCGACGACGATGAAGTGGAGTTGCACGAACAGGACACGCTGAGCGCCGGCGCCGGCTTGTGCAACCGCGAAGCGGTTCATACGTTAGTGGAAGAAGGGCCGGCCGGGATTGAGAAGTTGATCGAGTGGGGCGCCGAGTTCGATCGCGAAGGAACCAAGCTGTTGTTCGCACGGGAAGGTGCACACAGCCGCAGCCGCGTGCTGCACGCACACGGCGATTCCACCGGTAGCGAGATTGCACGCACACTCTATAAGAAGGCGGCTTCGCTTCCGGGAATCCGATTCCAGAGTTTTTCCGCCATCACCGATCTGCTGACCCGGGACGGCGCAGTGACTGGCGCGGTGGCTTGCGATAAAGCAGCGAAGCGGCAGGTCCGCATCAATGCACGGGCTGTACTGCTGGCCACCGGAGGGTTGGGTTGCGTGTTCAAGGAAACCACCAATCCGGATGTGGCCACCGGTGACGGTGTGGCCACGGCGTACCGCGCGGGGGCGGTCATCAGCGATATCGAATTCGTGCAGTTTCATCCCACCGCGCTGTTTGTTCCGGGCGCGCCGCGCTTCCTGCTTTCGGAAGCCCTGCGCGGGGAAGGCGCGTATCTTCGGAATGCCGCGGGCGAACGTTTCATGAGTGCTTATCACCCGATGGCCGAACTGGCCCCGAGGGATGTGGTGTCGCGCGCCATCGTCAGCGAGATGCGCCGCACCAATGCCACCAACGTATTCCTCGACCTAACACATTTGGATGCGGAGTTTGTCCGCAATCGCTTCCCGCGTGTGTATAGCACTTGCCTGCGGCATGGCGTGGATATTACGGCGGTGCCGGCGCCGGTGCATCCGGCCGCCCATTATTCCATGGGAGGGGTGCGGACGGATCTGTACGGCAAGACAAATCTCGAGCGGCTTTATGCTGCCGGGGAAGTAGCCTGCACGGGTGTTCACGGCGCGAATCGTCTGGCCAGCAATTCCCTTCTGGAGGGAGTGGTCTTTGGCGCGCGCGCCGGGGCAGCGATGCTCGATTCACACTCGAATCCAACGGGCGGTGGCGAACCGGGTTCGCCGGAAGCACTGTTCCCGAGCCTTACGGAAGCTGCGATTCGCGATCTGGCATGGGAGCAATGCGGCATCACGCGAAGCGGCGGCGGTCTTCGCACTGCTTGTGACACGCTGGCGGCAGCGAAGATGAAACCCATCGCGAATGCAGATCGCAAACAGTATGAGCTGCGGAACATTCACTCCGTTGCCCATCTGATCGCGCGGTGCGCTTTGGCGCGGGAGGAAAGCCGCGGCGGGCACTACCGGTCCGATTTTCCTGAATCTCGAGAGCTGTTCCAGAAGCATTCTCTGGTTTCACCCGGCGGAGAAGTCAGCTTTGGCTGAACGTTCCCGCGCGAAGGTAATTCAGGGGCCGTTGTTCGCGTTGCTGATTCTTGCCGCGCTCGATATTGTCCACGTCAGTCCTTTCGCCACTCTTTGGACTGCGCCGGCCATTCTGCTTTCGGCCATGTTGATCGCGTGGGCCGCTGAGTCGGCGCAGTTTTTCATGGCTCAGGGCTTCGCGCTGGCGATTCTCGCCTGGCTGCAGACCTTGCCGGAGTTTGCGGTGGAGGCGGTGCTGGCGTGGCACCAGCAGGTGCCGCTGCTGCTGGCGAATCTTACTGGCGCGCTTCGGCTACTGACAGGTTTGGGGTGGCCGATGATCTACGCCACCGCGGCCTTCTACCATAAACGGAAGTACGGTAAGCCGCTGAATGAGATTGTGCTGGAGCCGGAGCATTGCGTGGAAGTGGTTGGCTTACTAGTGCCCTTGCTCTACATGACATTCGTCTACTGCAAGGAGAGTCTCGATGTTTGGGACGCGTTGGTGCTCACACTGATCTACGTAGCGTATCTGTTCGTGCTCAGCAAGATGCCGCCGCAAGAAGAAGAGGGCATCGAAGACCTGGAACGCATTCCACGCGCTATTGTCACCGCGGCCCCGGCAGTCCGGACCACCGCGATCATTGGGCTCTTTCTCGCGGGCGGGCTGCTGATCTATTTCGCCGCCGAACCTTTTCTGGGGAGCCTGCTCTCGGTGTCCGCGGTACTTGGCGTTCCCAGCTTCGTATTCGTGCAGTGGGTAGCGCCGTTTGTCTCCGAGTTTCCCGAAAAGGTCTCCGCATTCTATTGGGCGCGCACGGTAAACCGCGCGTCCATGGCACTGATGAATATGGTTTCCAGCAACATTAATCAGTGGACGCTGCTTACTGCGATGCTGCCCATCGTTTACTCAGTCAGCCGCGGCACTATTAGTTCCATTCCTTTCGACCGGCAACAGGAACTGGAGCTGCTGATGACGCTGGGGCAGTCGCTGGTCGGTATGCTGTTCCTGGTCAACATGAAATTGGAGTGGTGGGAGGCGGCGGCGCTGTTTTCTCTCTGGTTCGTGCAGTTCGCATTGTCGCCGGTGCCGCCGGGTCCTGGAGTGCTGGGGTTCCTGTCCATCCACATTCACTGGTACGTCACAATTGCTTACCTCGGGTGGTCCGCGATTGAAATCGTCCGGATATTTCTAGGCCGGCGCAGCCACAACGCGTTTGTCCATTTCGCCGGCGTTTGGCGCACCCGCGTGGTTGCTTCCGGCCCTGCTGCGTTAGAATAAAGGCGCATTCATGACACAAAAGATCCGCTCCACTACAATTCTGTGCGTACGCCGGAACGGCAAGGTAGTTATGGCGGGTGATGGCCAGGTGACACTCGGCCAGGAAGTTCTAAAGGGCACCGCCAAGAAACTTCGCCGTCTCTATAAAGATAAGATCCTCGCGGGCTTCGCCGGCTCCACAGCCGACGCGTTTGCCCTATTCGCCCGCTTCGAGGCTAAGCTGGAACAACACAGCGGCAATCTGCCGCGCAGCGTGGTTGAGCTGGCGAAGGAGTGGCGCACCGACAAGGCACTGCGTCATCTCGAGGCTCTGCTGCTGGTGGCCGATTTGCAGAACATCTTCATCGTCAGCGGCAATGGCGATGTGATCGATCCCGATGGGGACATGGCCGCCATTGGCTCGGGTGGCGCGTTCGCCAAAGCCGCGGGCACTGCGCTGATTGAGAACACAAAGCTCAGTGCGCGGGAGATTGTGGAGAAGTCGATGTTGATTGCGGGCAGGATCTGCATCTACACTAACGAGAACATTACCATCGAGGAGTTGGGGTAGCCATGGTTATCTATTTGCCAAGCCAATCCCTCGAAGAGACTCCAATGCTGGATGAACTCACACCGCGCGAGATAGTGCGGGAACTGGATAAATACGTCATCGGCCAGGCTGACGCCAAGCGCGCGGTGGCCATTGCGCTGAGAAACCGCATCCGCCGCCAAAAGCTGGATCCGGACATGGCCGAAGATGTCATGCCGAAGAACATCCTTATGATCGGCCCCACGGGTGTGGGGAAAACGGAGATTGCGCGGCGTCTGGCGCGGCTGGCGAATTCGCCGTTCCTTAAAGTAGAAGCCAGCAAGTTCACCGAAGTGGGTTACGTAGGCCGCGACGTGGAAGCGATGATCCGCGATCTGGTGGATATCGCGATTGATCTGGTGCGCGAGGAACGGTTGGAAGAAGTGGCCGACCGCGCCGAACACAATGCCGAAGAGCGGCTGCTGGATCTGCTGATTCCGCCGCAACCCGAGCCGAGCGATACTGCCGATAAATCCCGCGAGAAATTGCGGGACAAGCTACGCGCGGGGAAGCTGGACGACCGGCTGGTGGAGATCGACGTAAAAGAGCGCGGCCCGACGTTTGAATTCGCCTCCAATGCCGGAGCAGAGGAGATGGATATCAATCTGAAAGATATCCTGCCCGGCCTTTTTGGTCCGCGGACGCGCAAGCGCAAGATGCGCGTTAGTGAAGCAATCGAATACCTGGTGCAGGAAGAAGAGCAGAAGCTCATCGACATGGAACAGGTAACCAGGGTGGCGCTGGAGCGGGTGGAGAAGAACGGCATCATCTTCCTGGACGAGATCGATAAGATTGCAGGGCGCGAAGGCGGCCATGGTCCCGATGTCAGCCGCGAGGGCGTGCAGCGGGACATTCTGCCGATTGTGGAAGGCACCACGGTGAGCACGCGCCACGGCTCCGTTCGCACCGATCACATTCTGTTCATCGCGGCCGGCGCGTTCCACGTTTCCAAACCCAGCGATCTGATTCCCGAATTGCAGGGGCGCTTTCCGATTCGCGTGGAGCTGAAATCGCTTACGCAGGAAGATCTGATCCGCATTCTGAAAGAGCCGAAGAACGCACTGATCAAGCAGTACATCGCGCTGCTGGACACCGAGGGAATCAAGCTCAGCTTCACCGAAGACGCGCTGGAAGAGATCGCCCGTTTTGCCGCGCGCGTGAACGAAACAACGGAGAACATCGGCGCACGCCGGCTCCACACCATGCTGGAGAAGATCCTGGAAGAGATCTCATTCGCCGGCCCGGACCTGAAGAAGAAGACGGTCAAGATCGATGCCGTCTATGTCCGGAACCAACTGGCGGAGATCGTGAAGGATCAGGACTTGACCCGCTACATTCTCTAATGGCTAGAACGTTCACCGGGCCGCTGGTTGTAAGCATTCTGCTGACGGGATGCGGCTACGTGGGAGCGCCGCTTCCACCGGCTCTAAACATTCCCGAGAAAGTCGCGGACCTTCGAGCGGTGCAGCGCGGCGGAAAGATCATCATCGACTTCACGATTCCGGCCCGTACTACCGAAGGTCTGCTGATCAAGCGCCTGGGGCCGCCCGATCTCCAGATCGGCGACAAGCCGGTGGAAGCGCCGTCAGACACGGGCCACATTGAGGTTTCGGCGAAGGACTGGATAGGACAGGATGCCGCGGTGCGAGTACGGATCAACAACGCGCGCGGCCGGTATTCCGATTGGTCGAACACGGTGACGCTGTCCGTAGTGCCCCCGCTTGAGCCGCCTTCGGACCTTCTCGCCAAGTCCGACCCGCAGGGTGTACGGATTACATGGGCAGGCGCGGGCGAGAAGTGGCGCGTGGTGCGGCTGGGCGATGCAAAGACGGCTGAAGTCGATCACGCTGAGTATATCGATACCGGCGCTGCGTTCGGTACAGAGCATCGGTATCAGGTTGTGGCGCTGTTGAAGTCGGCGGAGAGTGAACCCTCGGCTATTGTCAGTATCACGCCGAAGGATGAGTTTCCGCCTGCGGCGCCGGCTGCACTGACGGCCCTTGCCGGTATCAATTCCGTGGAACTGTCCTGGGACAGGAATACGGAAGAAGATCTGAAGGGTTACCGGATGTATCGCGCGGTGGATGCCGGTCCGTTTGCAGTCGTCGCGGCGATGGTGGAAGAACCTTCGTATAGCGACAAGACGGTGATTCCGGGCAAGAAGTATCGGTATGCGGTATCGGCCATCGATCAAGCTGGTAACGAAAGCGCGAAGTCGGCAGCGGTTGAAATTGCGATGCCGGAATAGCCTTCAGTCTTTCGACGCCTGGTAACCGGCGCGCTGCGCGTCGGCTTCGGTCATATACTTTCCTTTGCCCGTAGTGCCGAACCAGCGCGAGCCCTCTTTGTGGTAGTGCTTGGTCTGAAGATTCACCCAGACCATGCCGGGTGTGGGAGGAGGAGGCACACGATTGCCAGGAACGGTGGAAGCTCCGGCGAAGTTGCCGACGGTGACCATGGGTGCAATCGTGGCGATGGTTTTCCTGGACACGCCGGCCTTTGCCAGATCCTTCGCCGAGGCGTACGGCCTTCCGGCAACGATCCTCTTCGCCGTAGCCGCGCCCACGCCGGGAAGCGTTTGGAGATCCCTGGGACTCGCCGTGTTCAAATCGATTGGCGGCCCGAGAACCCGCTTGGCGGGCTTCTTCACGGCTGCACCGTCGAGAGAAGCGGCGAATGAAATAGCCAACACTAGTACGCAGGCTAGTAACCGGGCGTAGGGTTTCTCGTTAGAGTTGACAACGTTCGCGAGAGCGGGTCCAGAGGGACCCGCGCCGACGCGGGCGTCCGCCCTACCAACTTTGTCGAGGAATAGATGGGACGAGATACTAGCGGAATACGCCGGTGTGGCCCAATGAGTAGCGGCCCGGCTGCGGATAGACGCACAATCCATGGGGGCCTTTGCCGACCCGAACCTTTGCCAGCAGTTGGCCATTGTCAGTATCGATCGCATAAACTTCCTTGCTGTAACGGCCGGAGAGCCATAGTACCTTGCCGTCAGCCGAGACCCCGCCCATGTCGGGGCTACCACCGCCCGGAATCCGCCATTTCTTGACGATCTGCCGGGTAGCGAAGTCAAGCACCGAAATGCTGCCTTCGCCGCGGTTCGAGATGTAGAGCACCTTGGAATCGCGGCTGGCGTAGAGCCCGTGGGTTCCCTTCCCGGTCGGCACGAATCCGATTCGCTTGAAGTCGTCGCCATCGATCAAATATACGCCGTGGGCCATCATGTCCGCCACGTAGAAGACCTTGCCGTCCGGCGAGACCTTCACATCTTGCGGCATGCCGCCGGGTTCCACCGAAATTTTGCCGATCACCTTTCTTTCCGCGACGTCCACCTTGATCAACTCGGAAGAGAATTCGCAGCTCGCGATGAGATACCGGCCGTTGGCGGAGAAATCCATGTGATCCACACCACGGCAACCCACCTTGAGCGTGCCCTCCAGCTTCATGGTTTGCGGATCGCGGAAATCGAGTTGCTTCAGCCGCTCCGCGACCACGATGGCGTACTTGCCGTCCGGCGTGAAGTACATGTTGTAGGGATCCAGAACGCGAATGGTCTTGCCTTTCTGCCCGGTTGCCGGATCGACCCTGGTTACGCTGTCGCCCAGATCGTTCAAAACCCATAGCGTCTTGAGGTCCCAGGATGGAACGACGTGCTGCGGCTGTCTGCCGACCGCGAAATGATCCACAATCTTGTAGGTCTTCGGATCGATGACATCCACGGTATTGCTGCCGCTGTTGGGAACGTAGATCCGCGACGGGAAGTCCTTCACTACCGGACTCAGCTTTCCGGGTGCGCCTTCGGAATAGATGTTCTTGGGATCCAGCACCGGCGGCATGCCGGGCAACGCGTCCTGTAACGCAACTGCGGCAGGCGCGGGCGACGATTCAAGTGCTTTCGAGGAACAACCGGCGAATGTGAGAATCGGCAGAAGAACGAATGAAATTTTCCAGCGCATGATGTTAGTAGTAACCCCTATTATAAGGACGGAGGATTTTGCGAACGATGCCAAATGAGCTTGCTCTGCATTCTGTCAGTTATGCCGGACTTTGGGGGCAAGCGTTTCTCACCGTGGAGGACTTCGTTGCCAAGGCCGCCGAACTCGGATTTGACGGCGTGATGCTGATGGCAAAGCGGCCGCATCTCTCCATTCTGGACTACGGCACATCGCGGCGTGCGGCGTTGCGCGATCAGTTGCAACGGGCGAATGTGAAGCCTGTTTGCCTGGCAGGATACACGAACTTCACCGCCGATCTGGAGCACTCCGAGATTCCTCATCGCGAGTTTCAGATCCAGCATGTTACGGCGCTGGCGGAGCTGGCACGCGATATCGGTTGCCCGCTGGTGCGCATCTTTACCGGCTATGAGCACTCCGCAGCGTCGTTCTCGCCGCAATGGAAGTTGGTGGTGGATGCGATTCGGGAATGCTGCCGGCGCGCGGCGGAATTCGGGGTGACGATCGGCGTGCAGAACCATCACGATCTCGCGGTTGGATTTGAAAGCCACGCGGATCTGATCGCCAATGTGGGTGAGCCGAATTGCAAAGCGCTTTTCGATGCGTGGGCTCCAGCACTGCACGGAGTAGATATCGCGGCAGCGGCGCGGAAGCTTGGTCCGATGACGGTGCATACGACGATTGCCAATTACGTGCTGCGTCCACGCTACCGGTACGATTCCGCATTGGTGAATTACACGCCTCAGTTACCCGCTATTCAGGCGGTGCCGATGCAGGATGGCTTCATCGACTATCGGGGATTTCTTGCGGCGTTGCGGACTGCGGGATTCACGGGCAGCATCGCCTATGAGATGTGCTCGCAACTGCGCGACGGCGGCGATATGAAAACGCTGGATAGTTACGCGCGCCAGTTTCTGGAATACATGAGGTGAACGGACGCTACTTGGCGTCTTCTTCCGCTTCCTCAGCTTGCTTGAGGATGTTGCCGGTCTGAAGGAGGATTCCCTTCAGGATCTCCGCCCACTTCGGTTTCTGGCGGAGCAGAAACTCCAGATCCATTCCGAAATGTTTCCTCTCTTCCTGTCGCGCATTTTGCATGATGGCTTTCGCATGTTTGCTTTTCTCGACGGAGCGGCTTGGTTCCTACCAGTCGATGGCCTTGGCTTCGTCGATCATCGAAACGATCCTGCGGGCGATTCGCGGTATTGGTCAAATCCCATCGCTTTAGTCTGGGCGCCGGGAGGCTGGCAGTCGATGGTTTTTGGGGAATTGCGAATTGCGAAACAGAGCCAATTCCGGGATTCGGGCGTTGGGTTTGTTCGTGTGATTTACGTCGAAATCGTGGGGAAGCGGGGGGCGCAGGGCTGCTG
>JANXXV010000135.1 GCA_025350445.1 Bryobacteraceae bacterium
GCTGACCTCAATGCCGCTTTGGCCGTACTTCTTGAATTCGAACGGCGAACGCATCAACGTTCCCTTCTCCTGCTTCGCCGCCTTATCGTCGCCGGGCATCGATGAACCGTGATACTTTTCGAGCGCTACCTTGCGGTCGAAAGTGTCCACCTGCGAAGGGCCGCCATTCAGGAACAGGAAGATAACGTGCTTCGCCGGATTTCCGTGGAAAGTCGAACAAGCCTTCGCAAACATCATAAGCATTTCAGAACAGAAACTACGATTGAGCGGGGCGTTGTCGTGTTGAGATCGAATACGACAAGCCACCTGCAATCATCGTCGAGACATCAAGACGCGTGAGTGCTCTCAATCACGGAATCTGCGGCAGCGCGGTTATCCGCCTTTGATGCTTAGAACTCGATACGGACACCGCCTTGATACTGGCGCGGGAGCAGAGTCGAGGTCGACCGCCCAAAGTTGCTGCTGGACAAATCGGAGACTGGGGCATTGAGATTCACATGGTTCAGAGCGTTATAGGAATCCAGCCGGATGCCCAGATGCACCCGCTCCGTGATCGTGAAACGCTTGCCGAGCGAGAAGTCGACTTCCGCAAATCCCGGGCCCCGGAACGTATTGCGTCCGAGATTTCCGTCCGCGCCGGGCGTCGGGACCGGGAACACCGATGCTGGAAAGATGCCGTTAAGGAACTGTGCGCGCGTGTAACCGGCCGAAGCGAGCGGGGTCAGCGGCGCATTCGGACGATCGCCGGCGGTGCCATCCCGATTGTAGTCGCCGGCGGGATTCGCTCCGTTCGAAACCGTGAATGGGTACCCGCTCTGGAAAATGGCAAATCCGCTCAACTGCCATCCACCCAGGAGCGACGCGGCAAGACCAGTCTTCCCGCGGAGAATCGGCAACTCCCATAGGCTGTTCAGCGAGAGGCGGTGCGACACGTCAAAGCCGGCCAGCGCGCGATCAAGCCGGCGATTGCCCGCATCCAGATAGTTCTGCCCGTTTGTAAGGGTGTCGGCGTCGTCCATAGCTTTGCTGAACGTGTATACGCCCTGGATGCTGAAGCCATTCCGGAAGGAGCGCTTCACGTGAAGGTTGAACGCATTGTAGAACGAGTTGGAACCCGACGAAATGAAATTCACGGCCGAAAAATAGGGGTTCAGGCCGTGATAGGAGCCGTCGGCGAGCAGGTCGCCGCGGAAGCGGTTCACATTTGTGTTTTCGTACAGATGGTGTCCGGCCGAGCCGGTGTAGTCCGCTTCTACAACAATGCGCCACGGCACTTCGCGCTGCACTCCGAAGAACCAGTTGTGCGTGTAGGCCTGCTTCAGATTGGGGTCGGTGGCCAAGATCGCCACACGAACACCTTTGATGCCGTTGGCCACATTCGTGCCCAGTTGGAGCGACCGGTCGAGAGGGAAACCAAGGTAGGGTTTTGCGGGATCGCCTAACGCATAGGTGAATGACGTTCCGAACTGCGGGCCGACCGTCGCGGTAGCGCGAAGCGGCGGATCGTTGCGAAAATCGAGGATCGGCGTCATAAATAGACGATCATAGGCGATACCATAGCCGCCCCGGATTGAGGTCTTCCCTTTGCCATCAGGATCGAAGGCAAATCCGAATCGCGGGACAATAGTGCCGGGGGATGGCGGAAACAGATGGTCGACGGTTTGGATTGTGGCGTTGGCGAGCCGTTCGTTAAAACCGCTACCGGAACCGAACACAATATTTCGAAGGAGACCGTTGATCTCGCTTGGCGACTGATAGTTTTCGTAACGGATGCCGAGGTTCAGCGTCAGCTTCCGGGTTACTTTCCAATCGTCATTCACGAACAGAGACCACTCGTAGTTTCGAAGCCCGACCCGGTTCACGGCCGGCAGTCCCGTCTGGGGATCGACGAGCCGCGTTTCCTGGAAGGGTGAGTCGGCGGCAAACGTTAGGAGACTCGTAAACGAATAGCTCGGGATGAAGTTGCTGGTGTTGATGGAATTCGACCGAACCCTGCGCAACTCGGCGCCGAACTTCAGCGTATGGGAGCCACGAACCCAGGACAGAACATCCTTATAGTTGAAGTTGGTCTGGAAGTACCCGGACGGAAAGCCGCTGGTGCTGAACCCGCTAATGGAGGTCACGCTGATTGACGGTATCTGCGCGTTCGGAGGAAAATCGTTCTTGCCGACCACACGCATCATGCTGCCGCGCAGTTCGTTGAGCATCGTGGGACTAAAAATGTGGGTCTCATTGAGGCTGATAAAAGTACTGAACTCATGGCCGGGACGGTTAAATGCCGGCCGGATGCCGCCGTTCAGCGTATCCGCCCAGGTTCGATAGAAAGCGCCGTAGACCGTGTCTTTCCCGGGCCGCAACTGGTGGTCGATCCGGCCATTGAACTGCTGGCCGTTGCGAAAAGCGGCGGGTGCGAAGGACGCATTCCCGAAGGCAAGAAATCCAGCGGGAAGCGATATACCCGGCTGGCCCGCAGCCGGGTTGGCGATGGTCTTGAAACTGGATGTCGGGTCCACTGCGGGTCTTCCCGTGGCCAGGACTTTGGCCGCGATGGAGTTCGGAGCGTTGGCGGCGACGTAATCGCGGAACTGAGCCGTTTCGACGGTAAAAATTTGACCTCGGGCACCGGACTGACGCAGTCCTTCGTAGGAGGTGAAAAAGAAAGTCCGCTTCCGAATCACCGGACCACCAACGTAGTATCCGAACTCATTTCGCCGGAAGACCGACGTCCTGGCTTCGAATTCATTCCGGCTTGAAAGCGTATTGTTTTCGAAAAACTCCGTAGCGCCGCCGTGGAAGCTGTTAGTTCCGGATTTGGTTATCAACTCGATCTGACCACCACTGCTTCGGCCATTCACAGCCGAGAAATTGTTCGAGACCACGCGAACTTCGGCGATGGAGTCGGGATTCGGCGTGAGGTTGGCCACGCCCCCGCGCGCCGCCGAGTTCACGCTGCTGTCGTCGAGCGAGTACGAATTAGATTCAACGCGCTGCCCGGAAGCATAGACTTCGGGTTGATTCTCGGCCGCGAATCCGTCGTTGTTCGCTCCCCCGCCGCCCGCTCCGAAGGTGGCCGCGACGCCTCGTCCGCTCACGCCAGGCTGCAACGCCAGCAGGTTGAAGAGATTCCGTCCGTTGAGCGGCATTTCCTTCAGTTGCTGCGTATCAATCTGACCTGAAACCCTTCCCTGCTCGGTTTCTACCTGCGGCGTTTGCGACTCGACAGTGACCTTTTCACTGACTGTACCAACCTCGAGAGTGAAGTTCACTCGCGCCGTTTCACTGGCCGCGAGTCGGACATCGGTCTGCTCAGCCAGCCGAAATCCGGCAAGTTCCACCGAAACCGTATACCGGCCGAGGCCGAGGTTCACAACGCGATAAAAACCCTCGCCCGATGTCGTGATGGTGCGCGCGACACCTGTGCCATTGTTGGTAACCGTAATGTTCGCCCCCGGCGCGACGGCGCCGGTACTGTCGACCACATTGCCCTCAATGGAACTGCTGAACTGCGCATGGACGCAGAAAGGAAGAAGAAAGGCAAAGACGAGCGCGGCAGAGCGGGAAAGGTGCATGCTTGGAACCTCCATCGATACTACTGAATATTTTTAACCTCTTTCCCGGAGTGTGTCAAGGGTCGGTTTCGTATTTTTTACGGTAACGGTTCACGATGTGAAATGCTAAAGCAAATACCCAGTTGGTTCACTATGTGAACCAACTGATTTCGGAAACGCTTGACACGCGTCCCGGATTCGTGGTTTAAGTGGTAGGCGGAACAGATAGAAAGGAGTATTCACATGGACCGACGTCACTTCCTCGCCGCCCTCGGAGCGGCACCCTTTGCCGCTCCGGCGGTGTCCAGCATGGCCAGCGGGGCAAAGGCGCCGGCGCGCATCACGCGAATCCGGCTCTCCACTCTCGAGGGGCGTTTCCACAAATTCGTCGCAATGAATGCGTACGATAAGACGCCTAAAGGCCATACCTACCAGCACACTCTCATCCGCATCGAAACAGACCAGGGAGTGGAGGGAATCGGCGCTGGAACGTATGCGATTGCCGACGGGACGTATGCCGCTTCTCTCAAGCCGCTGATCGGAGCAAATCCGCTCGAACTCTATCGCATGGACGGCGGCCGCATAGCCGGACGTAGTCGCGCTTATGCGGATCTGCTGGCGAAGCATCGCCATCTGGATGGCCCGCTGTTTGACCTGATAGGGAAGCTCACCGGCAAACCCGCCTGGCAGTTGATCGGCGATTCCGTGCGGGAGAAGGTCCCGGTTTACGACGGCACGCTGTACTTCAGCGATGTCTGGTTTCACGACCGCGGAGTGAAGGCCGTGGTAGAAGAGTGCCAAGAGGCGGTGCAATCGGGATACCGCGGCGTGAAGATCAAGGCTGGCCGCGGCGACAAATGGATGCAGCGGAAAGCCGGCGACGATCGGGATATCGCGGTGGTTCACGCGGTGAGGGAAGCAATCGGCCCAAACACCATGTTCATGGTGGATCCGAACTACGGATACCGCAATCAGTTCGAAGCAGCCTGGCGCTTCTTGTGGGAGACGCGCGACGCAAGGCTTTATTGGATGGAGGAAATCTTTCCAGAGACAGTGGCAGACTACGCGAAACTCCGTGCCAAAATGGCGGAAGCCGGCATGAAGACCCTGATCGCAGCGGGCGAGCATATGCGCGACATTGCGGCGTTCGACCCGTATCTAAAACCCACTCGACTGATGGATGTACTCCAACTCGACATCCGGCAGGGCGGCTTTCTGGACAATGCCGAGGTGGCAAGAATGGCGAGCGCCGCGGGAGGAGTTGCCATACCACATAACTGGGCTTCGCAAATCGGCACCATAATGGGGGTGCAACTGTCGCGCGCGATGCAGTCGGTCCCGATGGCGGAGAGCGACCGCTCCACGTGCGATGTGCTGATCACCGATGAGTACAAATTCCAGGACGGCACCATTTCCGCACCGTCAAAGCCTGGATTGGCGATCGGAATCGATGAAGATGTCTACAAGATGAAGTGTCTGCGGTCTGAGATCGTTGTTGCGTGAACGATGAAAACCGTGAACAGTCCCGGCCCCTCAGGGTTCGAGCGTTTGAGCACAGAGGAACTCCGCCGGCAATACCTGCTAAACGGCCTATTTGAACCGGGCCACATCAACCTGATTGCAACCACCCTCGATCGGCTGATCGTGGGCGGTATCGTCCCAGAGCCGGAGCTGTCTCTCGAAGCAGAGCCTGCACTCCGGGCCGACTTCTTCAACCAGCGACGCGAAACCGGCGTCATCAATATCGGAGCGCCAGGCGAGATCGCGGTTGACGGACTCACCTACTCAGTGGGCTCGCGCGAGTGCCTCTATATCGGGATGGGTGCGCGCGACATCCGGTTCAGGAGCCTCGACGGTGTCAAGGCCGAGTTTTATCTGCTCAGCTGTCCGGCCCACCGCGAACTGCCGACGCAGCTGGCCACTCACCGCGATGCGAAGGTTGTCGAGACCGGCGACCTCTGTCATGCGTCGAAGCGGCGGATCATTCGCTACATCCATGAAGATGGCATCCAGAGTTGCCAACTGGTAATGGGATATACGGAACTGATGCAAGGCAGTGTTTGGAACACATGGCCTGCTCATACTCACGAGCGTCGATCAGAGATCTACTTGTATTTCGACCTCAAGGAGGGGCTTGTGACTCACTTTCTTGGCGAGCCCACGCAGACGCGTCATTTGGTGGTGCGGGATCGCGAGGCGGCGTTGTCGCCTCCGTGGTCCATTCACAGCGGGGTAGGAACGTGCTCTTATCGGTTCATATGGGGCATGGCGGGCGAGAATCGGACGTTCGAGGATATGGATCCGATCGACGAGCGGAAGTTCGCGTGAGACTGCCGCTCTCCTTCGCGATTGAAGCTGGATGCTTCGCAGCCACCGTACCATTCAACGAGCCGCAATGGAGGCCCGGACCGGTGAACCTCGCATCCATAGCGGACGAGATCGCAGTCACGTGGCCGGACGGCAGCCGCAAAACCTGGCCGGGGCGATTTTCACCCGGTCCCAGGAGACGCTGCGATCCACTCGCGCATTCGGCGGGTCGATGGGGCCGGCCCACACACCTGCAGGGTGTGGCGCTGTTCCTGGCTTCAGAAGCCTCCGATTACGTGAACGGAGCCATGCTGGTTGTGGACGGCGGCGGACTCGGCCGCTGGGGTTAGCTGCGATACGCATCGGCAATGCGCTGGCTCGCCAGGCGGAGTGAGGGCACAAGTGAGCGCAGCCGCCTCAGATCCATACGGAATACCGGGCCGGAGATGCTGAGCGCGAACGAAGAGTCGTCGAGTCCTTCGATCCCAATGCCGATGCAGCGACCCTCGAGTTCGTTCTCCTGGTTGTCGATCGCAAAGCCTTGCTTCCTGATCCGGCGCAGTTCGGTCATCAAATCCTTCTGAATGGTGATGCTGGAAGCCGTAAGCTGGGGCAGTCCCTTGATGCGGATAAGGCGTTCAATCGCGAGTTCTGGCAGGGAGGCAAGAAGGACCTTACCGATCGCGGTGGTGTGAAAGCAGCGCCGGTTTCCAACCTTGGATGTCATCCGCACGGACTGCGGGCTTTCCACGGTCGCGATCACAACTACCTCACCGCCGTCGAGCATTCCTAGATTAACGGTCTCGCGACACTCGATTGCCAGTTCCTCCATGATAGGCGGAGCGGCGCGAACCAGCTTCTGAACCGGCGAAACCTGTTGCTGGAGAGAGAACAGCTTGTCAGACATGCGGTAGCGGCCGGCAGGATCTCGGTCAAGGTAGCCGCGGTTCTCAAGAGTAGCGAGAATTCGGTAAACGGTCGCTTTGGGCATCGACGCGGACCGGGCGATCTCGGCCAGTCCGATACCAGAACCCTCTCGTTTAATCGTCTCCAGAATATCGAGAGTCTTTTGCAGGACACGGATTTGCTGAGGCGCTCGGGCGGCCTTTCCTGGCATGATTGCTTTTACTGTCACGTCCCATGATACAAACTACGTCGTTTCAGATTGCGATATGCTCGCGTCGAAAGCCCTGAGATCCAACTAAGCGAGCACTTCGTTCATCACGTTGCCGGCAACATCGGTCAGGCGGAAGAAGCGACCGCTGTACTTGTATGTCAGCCGAGTGTGATCCAGGCCCATCAAGTGCAGGATGGTGGCGTGAAGGTCATGCACATGGGCGCGCTTCTCCACAGCCTTGTAGCCGAACTCGTCGGTGCTGCCATAAGTGGTGCCGCCCTTCACTCCAGCGCCCGCTAGCAGGTAAGTGAAGCCTTCGTTGTTGTGGTTCCGTCCGTTCTGGACGTTGATGCGGCCCTGCGTTTCGATCCACGGCCGGCGGCCGAATTCTCCGCCGATCACTACCAGCGTGTCCTTCAGAAGTCCGGAGGCTTTCAGATCCTTCAGCAGCGCTGCAATCGGCTGATCGGCCTGCGAGCCAAGCTTACGGTGAACCAGAATGTCGTGGTGACTGTCCCAAGGCTTATCGTTGCCAAAGTAGACTTGAACCACACGGACGCCGCGCTCCACCAACCGGCGGGCCACCAGGCAACCGCGAGCGAAGTCTCCATCGCGGGTTGCCGATTTGATCTTCATCTCAAGCTGGTTCGGGTCGCGGGTTACGCCGTACGCCATGCGCGTGGCAGCACTTTCCTTCGAGACGTCAAAGGCGTCGAGCGCTTCCGCCTGCATACGATAGGCGACTTCCATCGATTGAATGCGGCCTTCCAGTTGCGCGTCCGGGCCTTTACGTTGCAAATCGAGTGCGTTCAGCCGCGAGATGAAATCCAGGTCGCGGCGTTGTTCCGGCAGCGAGACGTTCAGGTTCCGCAAGTGCTGAATCATCTTCTCGGGGTCGGATTCGTCGTTCGGAACATAGGTCCCTTGATAGATAGAAGGAAGGAACGCGTTACTCCAGAGCTGCGCGCCCACATCCGGCACGCCGGCACAGAGCGCGATGAATCCGGGGAGATTCTGATTCTCGGTTCCCAGCCCGTAAGTAAGCCACGAACCAAACGACGGATAACCTGGAATGATGCGGCCCACGTTCATCTGCAAGATGGCCTGCGGATGCGCCGGCAAGTCGGTATGCATGGACCGCACGACGCAAACATCGTCGATACATTCACCTACCTGGCGGAAG
>JANXXV010000137.1 GCA_025350445.1 Bryobacteraceae bacterium
CCGCTGAACTCATACCACCTGGAGGTGGAAGCGGCGGGTTTCAATCCTTCGCAGCAGGACGTTTCTGTTCGCAGCGCGGTAACCGTTGCGGTGAAGGCGCCGCTCACGCTGGCCGGAAGCTCCACCCTGCTCACGGTGGAATCGGGAGCGGCCGACCTGATCGACAACGTGCCCTACGCGCATAACGACATTGATCACACGCAACTGATGAAGCTTCCGACCACTTCGCCGGGATCGGGACTGAGCGACGCGATTACGCTGGGAACTCCGGGAGTGGTGGCGGATTCGAACGGTTTCTTCCATCCGTTGGGCGATCACGCGCAGACATCGTTCTCCATCGACGGGCAACCTGTCAACGATCAACAGAGCAAAGCATTCTCCACGCAGATTCCGACCAATGCCGTTCAGTCGATGGAATTAATCACCGGCACGCCCGCCGCCGAGTTCGGCGACAAGACCAGCCTGGTAATCAGCGCCACCACGCGCTCCGGACTGGGGCAAACGAAGCCGACCGGCAGCTTTCAAGCGCAATACGGTTCATTCGGTACTGTTGGCGAGGAAGCGACTCTGGGCCTGGGCTCGGCTAAATTCGGCAATTTTCTGGCGTTCAATGTCCTTCGTTCCGGACGATTTCTGGATACGCCGGAGTTCCGGCCGATACACGCGGCGGGCAACAACGCCACCATTTTCGACCGCGTGGACTATCAGCCGACGGCGAAAGATTCGCTGCACTTGAACCTGTTTCTGGCCCGCAACTGGTTTCAGACGCCCAACACGTACGATCAACCGAATCAGGATCAGCGCCAGAAAGTGAATACGTTCAATATCGCGCCCGGATATCAGCGCACCATTAGTTCAGCCACCTTGTTGACCGTGAATACATTCGTTCGCCAGGACAACGTTCACTACTATTCCAGCCGCGACCCGTTCGACGATACCCCGGCCACCATCAATCAGGACCGCCGCCTTACCAACTACGGCGTTAAGAGCGATATCTCCCATGTGCGCGGCCGTCACAACATCAAGTTCGGCGCGCAGATTATGCAGACCAGGTTGAAGGAAAGCTTTAGCACCGCGCTTACGGATCCATCCTTCAACGCAGTATGCCTCGATCAATCGGGATCACCGCAGGAGTTGCCGTCGATTACGAATCCGGCGCTGTGCGGGAGCCAGGGATTCGTGGCCAATCCCGACCTGCTGCCGGGGCTGGTTCCCTACGACCTGACGCGCGGCGGCGCCCTCTTCCATTTCAGCGACCACGGTAACATCAACCAGTTCGCGGCTTTTGTGCAGGATTCCATCACCGCCGGCGGCCTTACGTTGAGCCTGGGATTGCGGCTCGACCGGTATAGCGGCCTCAGCAAAGACACCAGCCTGCAACCTCGAATCGGAGCGTCCTATCTTTTCAAGCCGACAAATACTGTGCTGCGGGCGGGCTACTCCCGCACGATGGAGTCTCCCTACAACGAGAACCTGCTTCTGTCTGGTTCGGGAGCGTTCGGTGCCGTCGCCGTGAAGCCGCTGGAACCAGGACATCGGAACCAATTCAATGTTGGATTTCAGCAAGCAGTTCACAAGTTTCTGCTGGTGGATGCGGACTACTTCCTCAAGAAGACAGACAACGCCTATGACTTCGATGTATTGCTGAACACTCCGGTCGCGTTTCCCATTTCCTGGCGCAAGTCGAAGATCGACGGGATTTCCGTCCGCGTCAGCACGCCCGATATCCACGGCTTCCAGGCGTACACCACCATGGGACACACGCGCGCCCGGTTCTTCGGACCTGAGAACGGCGGGCTCATCTTTAATTCTCCAGTGGATAAGCCGGTGTTCCGCATTGATCACGACCAGGCTTTCCAACAGACTACAAACCTTCGCTATCAGCGCCCGCACAACGGAGTTTGGGGCGCATTCACCTGGCGCTACGATAGCGGTCTGGTGGCTGGAGCCGTTCAGGACCAGGCCACGGCGCTGAGCCTCACCGGCGCTCAACAGGCGGCAATCGGCGTGGTTTGCGGCGCGCAACAAGCCACAGTGAGCAATCCAATTTTGTCCTGCGCCTCGGGGTTTGACTCGACGCGCCTCCGCATCCCTAAGTCGGGGACCGCGAACGACGACACCAATCCACCTCGAATTGCACCCCGCCACCTATTCGATCTGGCTGCGGGAACCGACAATTTGCTTCACAGCGAAGGTGTGAGAGTGACATTACATTTAACTATAGTTAACATCATGAACAGTGCTGTGTTGTATAATTTTCTTTCGACCTTCAGCGGTACACACTTCGTGACGCCGAGGTCGTATCAGGCGCAGATTGGATTCATTTTTTAAACTACGATTAATCTCTACCAGGACGCTATGGTTATCATTGGTTCTGTTCTGTAATTCCACGGATGCACAGACACCCGGCACTCTAGCCGGGGCGGTGACCGATCCTTCCGGGGCAGTGATTGCCGGGGCGAAGATCAAAATCGAATCCAGCGGCTTGCGCAGGACCGCGGTCTCAGGCGAGGCCGGGCATTTCGAATTCCGGCTGCTCCCCGCCGGCTCGCACCGGATTCGGGTAACGGCAGCCGGTTTCCAAAAATTTGAACGCGCTACCGTAGCTTTGGGCGAGATCAGGATCTCGCTCGCGCTCGAAGAATCCACCACTTCACTCAGCGTCGAAGGTAATGCGCCCAACGCGCTTGAGACTTCTTCCACCGCTCGGTCCAGCGTGGATCAAGGGTTGTCGGGCAAGCTGCCAATCCGGAATCAGGCGACGGGACTAAGCGAAGTGGTCGGCAATCTGGCACCCGGCGTGGCCTCCGACGGCAACGGATTCTTCCATCCTCTTGGTGAGCACGCCGACACGGCGATGTCACTGGACAACCAACCGGTCAACGATCAGCAGGCCAAGATCTTCACCAATCAGATCTCAGTGAATACCATCGCGACGATGGATATCATCACCGGTGCGCCGCCTGCGGAGTATGGCGGGAAGACCAGCCTGATTTTGCAGGTGACCACGAAATCGGGCCTGGGTGAACGGAAACCCACCGGCAGCTTGTCGGCCGGATACGGATCGTTCGGGACGTGGTCTGAGAATGCGACCATCGCGTTCGGAATCAGGCGCTGGGGCAACTTCATCGCGGCCAATTCCAGTGGCGGCGGCCGCTTTTTGGACACACCGGAGATCCGGCCGGTGCATGCGAAGGGGAACAGCGAGAGTTTGTTCGATCGCGTAGACTTTCAACCTAATGATAGAGACTCTCTGCGGCTGAATCTGACGTTGGGCCGTTCCTGGTTTCAAACGCCGAACACGTTCGATGCGGAGAACGCGCGGCAGGACCAGCGCTCGCGGATTCGGTCCATCAACGTGGCGCCGGCCTGGACTCGCCTACTCAGTCCCGCGGCGATTTGGAGCGTGAATCCGTTCTTCCGCATGGATGAATTCGCCTACTATCCCAGCCGCAATCCGCTGTCGGATTTGTCGGCCAGCGTCTCTCAGAAACGGCGGTTGAGCAACTACGGCATTCGCTCCGATGTTTCCTATTCCCACGGCAGGCACACGGCGAAGGCTGGAGTCAACTACTGGCAGACTCGCCTGCACGAAGCATTTCGTTTAGGCGTCACGGACCCGGGGATCAATCCGGTTTGCCTGGATGGTGATGGGGAGGGTGCGGCACAATGCACCACTGGCCTGAATCCGGACTTCGTGCCCGAAATACTCCCTTACGACTTATCGCGTGGCGGCAAGCCGTTTGAGTTCGATCAGCGCGCGACTGTCAAGGAAGCTGCTGCTTTCGTACAGGACACCATCACGCTTGGCCGGCTGACAGTCAACGGCGGCCTGCGGTTCGATCGATACCGGGGCCTGAGCAACGGCAATCTGCTACAGCCGCGCTTTGGTGTCGCCTACCGCGTGGCGCAGACCGTGTTCCGGCTATCGTACGCCAAGCTTTTTGAATCTCCGTATAACGAGAATCTGATTTTAGCCAATGGCACCGGAAGCGCGCAAAACCCGTTCGGCACGTTCCGAACCAAGCCGGTGGAGACGGGGAAACGCAATCAGTTCAATGCCGGCATTGCGCAAAAAATCGGCAACCGGCTGCTGGTGGATGCGGACTACTTCTGGAAGTTCACCCGCAATGCATACGACTTCTCATCCCTGTTCAATTCGCCCATTACGTTTCCTATCCTGTGGCGAAAATCGAAGATCGATGGCGCGGCCATTCGCGTCAGCCTGGCGCCGCTGCGCGGCATCGCCGTGGATACAACCATGGGTCATGTGCGGTCCCGATTCTTTGGCCCGCAAACGGGTGGTCTCATATTCACGTCACAACCCGGCAGCGGAGTATTCCGCATCGACCACGCGGAGGAATTCCAGCAGACGACGCACCTCCGCTATCAACCCAAGAAAGATTCGCCATGGATTGTAGTCACCTGGCGGTACAACAGCGGGTTGGCACTACCGGGCGTTGCGCCGGATTATGAGAGCGCGTTGCATTTCACCGGTGATGAGCAGGCGCAAATGGGTCTCTTCTGTGGAAGCGTTTTCGCCGCCGTATCGAAGCCGATTCATTCCTGCCCCACATCTCAATTCGGTGCAACGCGAGTTCGTATACCACCGCCGGGAACGCAAGACGACGACCGCAACCCCACTCGGGTTGCCCCGCGGCAGCTGTTCGATATTTCGGCTGGTACCGAGAATCTGATCCGCCGTGATACCTATCGGGTGACACTTCATCTAAGTGCCGTCAACATCGGGAACAAGGTGGCGCTCTACAATTTCCTCTCCACATTCAGCGGCACGCATTTCGTTTCCCCACGCGTCTATCAAGCGGAAATCGGTTTTGTGTTTTAGTGGTTGGTATGGATTCAGCCACGAAGCTTACCCGGCGCTCCTTCTCCACGGCCCTGATTGCCGCTCCTTTTGTCGCCCGCGCGCAGCAAGCACCCGGCCGGGCGCGCGTTAAGATCGACACCGAGCGGGTGATCTCCGACATCGATCCGAAAATCTACGGCAATTTTCTGGAGCATCTGGGCCGCTGCATTGACGGCGGTGTTTTCGAGGAAAGCTCAAAGCTTTCCGATTCCCATGGCTTCCGTAAAGACGTGTTCGATGCGGCCAAAAAACTGAACGTCGGCATCCTGCGCTGGCCGGGCGGCAACTTCTCTTCCAACTATCACTGGAAGGACGGCATCGGTCCGCGCGACCAGCGCCCGCCGCGTTTGGAGATGGCCTGGGGCACGGTGGAGAGCAATCGCTTCGGCACGCACGACTTCCTGCAATACACGGAAATGCTGGGAACCGAGCCGTACATCTGCGCCAACCTGGGCACGGGCACGTGGGAAGAAGCCCAGCAGTGGGTGGAATATTGCAATTCTTCGGAAGACACGGCGATGACACGGCTGCGCAGGCAGAACGGCCGCAAGGACCCATGGAAGGTAAAATATTGGGGCCTGGGAAATGAAATGGACGGGCCGTGGCAGATGGGCCATCGCAGCGCCGAAGACTACGGCAAGTTCGCGCTGGAGGCGGCCAAGCTGATGAAGTGGACCGATCCCGAGGTGAAGTTGATCGCGGCTGGATCGTCGCACTTCGGGGCGGAATCGGATTGGACCGGCTGGAATCGAACGGTGCTGCAATACCTGAAAAGGCACGCCGATTATCTTTCGCTTCACCTCTACGTGGGCAATCGCGACAATAATTTCAGTGAGTTCATGGCGAGCTCGCTGGACCTGGACGACCGCATCAAGACCGCGGAAGGAATCATTCGCGCCTCACTTTCCGGCGAACCGCGCGACCGCCGCATCTACATCGCCTTCGATGAATGGAACGTCTGGTATCGCGCCAGGGGAAATAAGGAGCGCGGACGCCGCATTCTGGAAGAGCGCTACAACCTGGAAGACGCCTTGGTAGTGGCGACGTTCTTGAACTCGTTCCTCAACAATTCGCACATCGTGAAGATCGCGAATATGGCGCAGTTGGTGAATGTGATTGCGCCCATCTTTACGAACGATACGGGCCTCTTCCTGCAGACGATTTATCATCCGCTGCAACTGTTCGCGAACAACAGCAAGGGGAAGGCGCTGGATCTGTTTGTGGAAGGTCCGAAATATACCAGCAAGCGATTTGGCGATGTACCGTATCTGGACATCTCAGCCGCCTACGACAAGGGGACGCTAGTGTTGAACGTGGTGAACCGGCATCACGACCAGGCAATTGAAGCCGAGTTTGAAACGGAAGACAAGCAGTTTGCGGGCGCTGTGGACGTATCGGAAGTCAATGGCCCGGACATCAAGGCGGAAAACGATTTTGGTTCTTCGAAGGTGGGCATCGTACAGCGGCCAGCAACAGCGCAAGGCCGCAAGTTGATGTACCGCTTTCCGCCGCATTCCTATACCATGCTGAAAGCGGAGCTGTTATGAGCTCGTTTTGGGGCTGAAATGGTGGGCTCGAGATGACTCGAACATCCGACCTCTTCCGTGTCAAGGAAGCGCTCTAACCAACTGAGCTACG
>JANXXV010000143.1 GCA_025350445.1 Bryobacteraceae bacterium
AACGCGCACCCTAACAAACCTGGCGCGCGCAGCTTCAACGCTTCCTCCAGGCCCGGCACCAGCTTTGCACGATACGGCTGATGCAGGCGATCCTCCAGCGCGGTGGGAAATGCCGAAATTGCGCCCACCGAAAGCGCCGCAATCAACAATGCCGCGCGCTGAATGTTAAAAATCGTGTCTTGTTTACTGTAGGTTTCGGGCAGCACAGACCTGGCTTCCACTGTGGGTAATGCAAAATCGGGCACAATCACAGCAACGTTGAAATGGTCCGGCATCTCCAGCCGCACCGCTCGTGCCACGCCACCGGAATCTATTGCACTGGCGACAATGGATCCCAGAACGCAAGCGGCCACATTATCGGGATGCCCTTCAATCTTCGCCGCCTCATCCAGAATGCGGTGCGGCTTCCAGCCGAGCCCCAGCAGGTGGTCCGCAATTACGACGCCCGCCGTCAACGCGGCCGCACTGGATCCCAGGCCCTTGCCCAGCGGAATCTGATTGTCGATGCGGAGTGTAATCGGTGGCAGCACGCCGTCCATGTCCTGCGCAACCGTCAGCGCCGTTTGCCAGATAAGATTGTCCGGCCCGCGGGAAATGGAGCCCGCATCCCGGCCGTACGCCGAGATGGACAACGTTTCGCTGGGTTCAAACCGGCATTCCAGAAACAGGTTCAGCGCGAGCCCAAGAGCATCGAAGCCCGGTCCCAGGTTGGCGCTGGAGGCCGGCACCCGAACGGTGGTCGTCATTCGCCGATCGCAACCTTGCGACCTTCGCGGCACGACGTGTAAATGCCGCAAACCACCTGCAATGCGCGGTAGCCGTCAATGCCGGATACCAGCGGCTGGCGGCCTTTCCGGATGGCGTCGCCGAAATCCAGAAATTGCCGTTCAAACGGCGTCAGCGAAATTGCCATCGGATCGGACGCGCCGGAAGCCACTTCGAGATCTACCGGCGCAGGGTCGCCGGAATCGTTCTCAATGTCCCAGGTGGTCAATTTATCGCCGGTAATGACGGCCGTTCCCTGAGTCCCGTGAATCTCCACGCGTTCGGAATACCCTGGCCAGAAAGCGGTCGCCGCCTGAATCACTCCCGTCGCGCCTGACGAGTACTTCAGCACCGCATTCACCACGTCTTCCGATTCAATCTTATGCAGCGCGCCCAGTTGCCAATATCCAAATAGTTCCCGCACCGGCCCGATGAGCCAGAGAAGCACATCCACTTGATGCACGGCCTGATTGATTAGCGCTCCGCCGCCTTCCGTCGCCCAGCTACCTTTAATAGGACGGCTGTAATACTCCGCCGACCGATACCACTTCACGTAGGCATCAGCCTGCAGAATCTTTCCCATGCGGCCCGCGGTAATCGCCTTTTTCAGGAATTGCGTGGAGTCGTCAAAACGATGCTGGCTCACTACTCCGAGCAAAATACCGGCCTTCGCAGCCACCTCAATCATCTTGAGCGCCGTCTCCGCATTCGTTGCGGCGGGTTTTTGCACTTGAATGTGTTTTTTCGCCTTGGCGCAGCCTTCAATCGCCTGCAGCCGGAAGTCCGGGAATGTGCAGAGGTCGACGTAATCCACCTTCGGATGCCGGCAGACTTCTTCGAAAGTTTTTACAAACTCCGCGTCCGTCTGTTCGGCAAACTTCTTTCCGCTCGCCTCGTTGATATCGGTACAGACGGTCACGTCGTATCCGATGTTTTTATACGCCTGGGCGTGTTTATAGGAAATCGCACCGGTGCCTATGATTCCAACTCGCAACTGGGAGTTCTCCTTGTCTGAATCCGCAAGTATAACAAGGGAAGGCGGTGAGCAGGATCGAAGCCTAGCGGCTGCGCGAGATCTCGCGGGAAGTGAAACCAACAAGCAACATTGCGAACAGCATCAATAGTTGAATCCAGTTGGGATGTAAGGCGGCTGCCAATCCCTGGTCTACGCTGCTGGCGAAGGCCGGGGTGAGGCAGCCGATGAAACTAATACCAAGGATTTGTCTCATAAGCGCACCCCTAGTATGTGTGAGGTTACGCGGATTCGAGTACCTTTCTTGCGAAGTTCTCACTTTGAACAACGCAAAAAGTACTATTTTGTTGCCAATCGGACTAGTGTATGTAACCCCAAATACAGCTACCAGACCGAAATTCCTCTACCGGCGGCCGAAACGGAATTTTGCCCGGCCGCCGGCGTCCCGGTTACTGACCGGTGCTGTTGGCAACCGGTACTGAATAGGTCACCGTTACCGTATCGGTGGCCGAGAGTCCGGCTGAATTGGTTACCATCAGTTGAAAAGTGTAGTCTCCTTGGGCGTCGGAATAGCCGGGAACGCTTACGGTCGGGGTGGCTGTATCGGCTCCTGCCAAGTCCGCCGTTGTGCCGAAAACCCGAACAAACGTCCAGTGGTACGTCAGTATTCCGCCGCTCGGATCGGTGGAATGCGTACCGTCGAGTTGAAACTGTGGACTTCCGCTGATGAAATTCTTCGGCCCGGCAACCGCAACCGGCACCCCTCCTGTTCCGCTGCCGCTAACCACAGTCCCCGAGCCTTGTTTCGAGAACAGTGTAGCCGCGCCCGCGATACTCGTAGTGATTCCCGAAAAAGTTGTGGCGGATGACGCAGCCGTGGGAGCCAGATAGCCGGCTGAGACGCTGACTAGCGAACCGGAAATGTCTCCAAAGGGCGTCCCGGAAGAACCATTGGCTGCACTGCCCAAAAATACGATGGCGTTTCCAGGCGTAGCTGTGAAGTCTAGGCGATCAACGTTAACGGTGTACGTCCACAACGTAGTAACGCCTGCGGCGCCTGCAGGCGTAGGCAATGGCGAGCCGGCCGCTTCCGAAATGCCGCTGACTTTTAAGGTCTGTGCGGCGGCACTGTAGCTCAGTTGCTGCCGCAGCTCCATGGTTCCGCTTGTGAAGGCGGAAAGCAGTGATGCCGGAATGTTCGGCGTGAGGGTGGAGTCTATGTTAGCGATGGGAACGACCGACTCAAGCGTCAACGATTTTAGACTGGGTGCGGTTGTGGTTCCCGTCACCGGTGTTTGCCCGTAGGCAGTCGTCAACGTGAAACCAAATGCGCAAAATGATGCGAGAACAAAAGACGGGATACGGCTCATGAATAAATCTCCTTATTTAGCGGTTAGGCAGTTTGCAAGAACGCGCGGCGCCCGGCCTAGCGAAGGCAGCCGCACCAGCGTACGCGATGGAAAAGAAATGTCTTTCCTT
>JANXXV010000159.1 GCA_025350445.1 Bryobacteraceae bacterium
CGGACGGCGTCAATGCGCCAGCCGCGCGAAATGCTACGAAACCGTACCCACCTGACTCAAGCACACACCCACTTTCCGCAAATCTACCCTAACGGTAAAAAGCCCGAGCCGCCAGCCGCCGGACGAAGTCGATGTCCCCATCCAGGAAGTCATATCCAGGCAGTTTCTCCGGCGATTCCCACAGAATCTTCTCAAATGCCAAGCTCTCCGGCACTCCGGAAAACTCCGTAACACTATAGAAAATCAGTAAAATCGAAGTCCGCCGTGGATATCGGTGTTCGTACCGCACCAATTCCTGCCCAATGGTCGCCTCAATCCCAAGCTCTTCCCGCAGTTCCCGCGCCAGGCCCGATGCCGGCGATTCACCCCGCTCCACCTTGCCGCCCGGAAACTCCCACTTCAGCCCATGGGAATCCCCGCGCCTCCGCTGGCCAATCAGTATCTTGGCGTCCCGTTCGATGACGGCGGCAGCTACCTTAATAACGGCTCGATTCATGCGGATGAGCTAAACTGGTGAGGACAATCACATTGTGCCATGTACAGCGACCGTCTGCTTGACCACTTCCAGAATCCCCGCAATGTGGGGGATCTAAAATCTCCCGCAGTCTCGGTAGAAGTTACCAATCCAGCCTGTGGCGACATTCTTCGCCTCTCCGCCTTGATCGAAGATAACCGTGTGGCGACAGTCGCTTACAAGGTGCGCGGCTGCACCGCCTCCATCGCCGCAGGCTCGGCGCTCACCACCCTCATTGGGGGGAAGTTACTGACCGAGCTCGCATTACTCAAACCGGTGGACATCGAAGCCGAGCTAGACGGGCTACCAGCGGAATCCAGACACGCTGCCGCACTGTGCTGCGATGCCGTAAAGGCTATCCTCCGCTCGGTTGGCAAATGAATTGCTCTGTAAGCACAGTGTGATCGTGAATATGAAAATACACTCCGCTGCTCTAATTCTTCTCCTGGCAACATTCCTCGCCTCCGCCGCCCCCAAGCCGGAAGGCTTCGAAGGCAAATGGGTCCTCGACAAGAAGAAAAGTCCCGAGGCGGCTCAGGCTCCTCAAGATCTCGTTCAGCAGATTAAAATGAGCGGCTCGGACATGATTATTAAGTCGAAATTCGCCCAACCGAGGAACGGCATTTATCCGATGCTCTGGGTCGGCATCATGACGGAGGAACTACACCTCACCACCGACGGCACTGAAGCGTCAAAATCCATCGGCCCATTCCAGCTTCGCGCGAAAACCAATCAGGACGGCGATGCGCTTGTCACCAATTGGACCGCGAACATGGAGAACGGCATGGCTCCCGGCCAGCAAGCAGGCTCGGTGGAAGGCCAGTGGCTGCGGTCCATGTCCGAAGACGGCCGCGTCATGACGCTACAAATCAAGGGCAGGTGTTCCGACGGCCGCATCCTCGACACCAAGCTCTACTTCAACCGGAAATAGACTATCGGCGTGCATCTGCGCTCATCGGCGGCCAATGAAGTTTTCTATTTTGGACGGACCTGTTTGGTCCCATCGCAAGGTTGAATCCCACGGCCTTTCAGCCGGTCATCGTCTAAGCAAGCTCTGTTCCAGCAAGCTCTGCCTCTGCCGGGAGGCGGCACCCGCGTCTGCGCGGCGGCCCCTAACACCCGCTGCCTCGCGCTACCCGAAAGCGAGTGTAGCCTTCGCGGGGCGTCCAGGCGGCTTTCAACCATAACCGGATTCCACCGGCTTTGAGCCCGTGTTTTTCAACGCTTCTTCTTCTTCGTACTAGTGGCAGGAACCAAAGAGAACGTCAGCTTTCTCTCCACCGCATCCACGCGATCGAGGATCACTTCCACTTCATCGCCAATCGAGAACATCTTCCGGGAACGTTCCCCAATGATTTTCCGCGTGTTTTCGTGAAACTTGAAGAAATCGCCCTGCAGCGAATCCATCGGCACCAGACCTTCCACATAGAAATCGGCCAACTCCACGAAGAACCCAAACCGCGTAGTGCTGGTGATCAGCCCCTTGAACTGATCGCCGACTCTATCCTCCATGAACTTCGCTTTCTTCCACTCCATCAACTCGCGCTCAGCGTCATCGGAGCGCCGCTCGGTGAAGGAACAATCGTCGGCAATCGCGTGCAGCCGCTCCTCGGAAATGGAACCGCGCTTCGTCTCCAGATACTCCGCCAGAATGCGATGCACAATCAGATCCGGATAGCGTCGAATGGGCGAAGTGAAATGAGTATAGCTATCGGCGGCTAGAGCGAAGTGTCCCGCATTCACTTCGCTGTACCGGGCCTGCTTCAACGACCGCAGCATCAGGTACGTCAGAATGCGCTCCTCGGGTTTCCCTTCCAGTTTCGCCACCAACTTCTGATAGTTTCTCGACGTCACCGTAAGCTGTTCGGACGGCAGCGCCACATCGGTGTAGACCTTGCGCCCATCCCGCTTCCGCTCCACGTTCCGGAACTTCCGCACCGCCACCGCCTCGCCGCCAAGTGAGTATCCGAAGTGCGATGCCACCTCTTCGAAGTCCATAATCCGCTTCGGATCGGGCATCTCGTGGATGCGGTAAATCGACGCCAGCTTCGCCGCCTCCAGATGCGAAGCCACCGCTTCATTGGCCGCCAGCATGAACTCTTCAATGATGCGGTGCGCGAAGTTCCGCTCGCTGCGCAACACGCCAATCATGTTTCCATCCGGATCGAACTCAATCAACGGCTCGGGCAGATCGAAGTCGATCGAGCCCCGCTTCACCCGCTTCTTGTTCAGCTTCAGCGCCAGTTCCTGCATCAGTTCGAAGCGCGGAGCCAGCTCCGCATACCGCTCCCGCTGATCCGCATCGCCATTGAGCAGCAGATGGACGTTCGTATAAGTCATCCGCTCGGCCGAGCGGATGACGCCGCGTGCGAAGTCCTGCGAAACCACATCGCCGGAATTGTCGATATCCAGTAAGGCCGACAGCACCAGCCGGTCCACATGCGGCTTCAGCGAACACAACTCGCTAGACAGCTCGACCGGCAGCATGGGAACCGCGCGGTCTGGAAAGTACACGCTGGTGCCCCGCATTGCAGCTTCTTCATCAAT
>JANXXV010000163.1 GCA_025350445.1 Bryobacteraceae bacterium
CCAACGGCCCGCCAATGGTACGCCCATTATTTTTTGGCGATGAACCAGCCAGACCAGGCTCTATCCGAGATCAAGCGCGCAAGGGCCCTGGATCCGTTCTCACTCTCCATCAACCTGGAAGTGGGATGGTGTCTTTACCACGCACGGCGCTATGACGAAGCGATCGAACAGTATCGGGCCACAATTGACATGAATCCGAGTTTTTCCTTGGCCCATTCCGCTCTCGGGATGGCTTATGAGGCGAAGGGTTCCTATCCGGAGGCGATTGCGGAATTCAAACAAGCGCTGGCGCTTCCCGGTAATCCCATATTCCCCACATTTGGCTTGGGGCGTGCGTACGGGTTGTCGGGAAAACGCCGGGAAGCAATGGAGGTTCTTGAACAATTAGAAAAGACCAGCCAGAAGCAGTACGTTCCATCGGTGTATTTAGCGGCTCTTTACGACTCTGTTGGCGACAAGGACCACAGCGGCAAGTTCATGCGTAAGGCTTACGATCAGCGTGCGGATTACCTGATTTACATGAAAACTGAACCGGTTTTTGACAGTATGCGTGCGGATCGCGGCTTTCAGGCTCTCCTTCAGCGGATCAAGCGGCGCGATTGATCCGCTCCAGTGCTTGACCCGTTCAGGGCCGTCCAGGCGCGCAAGTCTGGCATAATGCAAAGAAGGCCGCCGCGCAAACCGCGAAACGCCATTCCGCAACCAATCAAATGAAAATCTGCTACATTGACGCATTTTCCGGAATCAGCGGCGACATGACAGTGGGCGCTCTGCTCGACGCGGGCGCGAACTTCGAAGGGTTGAACAATGCTCTCACGTCTCTCGGAACCGGCGCGACGTTTCGCGTGGAGAAGACCAAGCGCCGCGGCATCGCCGCCAGCAAGTTTCACGTCGAGGGCGGGGAATCGAAGAGCCACCGCCATCTCTCCCACATTTTGAAAATGATCGACGCGGCGCCGCTGTCAAGCCGCGTGAAGAAGATGTCCTCGGCGGTTTTTCAAAAGCTGGGTGAAGCCGAAGCCAAGGTCCACGCGATGCCGATTGAGAAGGTGCACTTCCACGAAGTGGGCGCGGTGGATTCCATCTGCGACATTGTAGGCGCCTGCTTCTGCTTCGACGCGCTGGGCGTGGATTCCATCTGGAGCGGCCCGCTCAATCTGGGCAGCGGGACTGTGAACACCGAGCACGGCTTGCTGCCGGTGCCCGCGCCCGCTACGGCGGAGTTGGTAACCGGCAAGCCCGTCTATTCGCGTGGACCGGAGATGGAACTCACCACGCCGACAGGCGCGGCGCTGGTCAGCACGCTGGCCGACCGCTTCGATGTGATGCCGGCGATGTCGATTCTGGCCTCCGGCTACGGCGCGGGCACCCACGATTTCCCCAGCCAGGCGAACGTATTACGCGTGCTCATCGGGGAGATGCAGCAAACGCCGGAATCCACCACGGTCTCCGTCATCGAAACGAATATCGACGACGCGAACCCGCAGATTCTGGGTTACACCATGGAGCGGCTGCTCGAAAGCGGCGCGCTGGACGTCACACTGACGCCGATCTTCATGAAGAAGAACCGGCCGGGGACCATGTTGACCGTCATCGCCTCGCCGGGCGATCAGGAAGCCCTGGCGCAACTGATTCTCAGCGAAACCTCCACCCTTGGTCTGCGAATCTACAGCGCCCAGCGCCGCGTCCTCGCGCGGGAAATTACGGAAGTAGCAACAGAGCACGGCAACGTCCGGATCAAGCACACAGCATCGGGCGCGTTCGCGCCGGAGTACGACGATTGCCGCCGGATCGCCCGTGAAACCGCACTGCCCTTAAAAGAAATTATTGCCGCGGCGAACCTCGCCTATCAGAAAACGAATCGATGAAATACTACATCACAACACCGATCTACTACGTGAACGCCGCGCCGCACATCGGCCATACGTATACCACCGTTGCCGCCGACACAATCGCACGGTTCAAAACGATGCAAGGGTACGACGCCGTGATCACCACCGGCACCGACGAACATGGCCTGAAGATTGAGCGCGCCGCCGCAGCCGCCGGAAAGTCGCCGCAGGAGTTCACCGATATTATCTCGGAGGAGTTCCGCCAGCAGTGGAGGTCGCTCGATCTGAAGATCGACCGGTTCCAGCGCACCACCAGCCCGCAACACGCCAAGGTGGTCCAGGATCTATTCACCCGCTGCCTGAACAACGGCTACATCTACAAGGGTTCCTACACCGGCCAGTATTGCGTATCCGATGAGCTGTACGTCAACGAGGCCAAGCCCGGCGACCCTTGTCCGGATTGCGGAAGAATCACCGAGACGGTGACCGAGGAGAACTACTTTTTCAAACTCTCCGCCTTTCAAGACCGCCTGCTTGAATTGCACCAGGATCAGAATTTCCTCCAGCCCGAAACGCGCCGCAACGAAGTGCTGGCGTTTCTGAAGCAGGGTCTCAATGATCTCTCCATCAGCCGGACCACCATCAAATGGGGAATCCCTCTGCCGGTGGAAGGCAATCACGTGTTTTATGTGTGGTTCGATGCCCTGGCCACTTATATGAGCGCCGTGGACGGCGAGGATCTTTGGCCCGCGGATCTGCATTTGATCGGGAAAGAGATCGTGCGCTTCCACGCCATCTTCTGGCCGGCGTTCCTCATGGCCGCCGGGCTTCCTCTGCCGAAACGCATCTTCGCGCATGGCTGGCTTCTGTTTGAGAACGACAAGATGAGCAAGTCCCGAGGCAACATCGTTCGCGCCACACCGATCACAGACGTGATGGGCGACGATGCGCTGCGCTACTTCCTGCTGCGGGAAGTGGTCTTCGGCAAGGACGGCGCCTTCAG
>JANXXV010000173.1 GCA_025350445.1 Bryobacteraceae bacterium
CTATTCACTGCGATGGAACTCATTCGCAGCAACCTCTCATTAGAATGTCTCCGGTAATTGAGATGAGCTTACATACCCATTGTAAGCAATTAATTTTGGGTGGGACTATGAGTCCGATACTTCGAGCGAGGGGGTTTGCAACGCAAGCTGCGAGGTAAAGCGCGCGTACAGCCAGTGAAGCCCGTACATGGAACAACCAAGCGCGACAGCGGCAATCGCATTCACCATCAGAACCGCGAGCGCGGTTGACAGGAAGGCGGCCGCGTCTACCCGGCGCATCTTCGGCAAGCGGCGCCACGTTCCCCATTCCAGCAGGCAGATGCCAACATACGCCGTGACGCCGGCCAGGGCGGGAATCGGGATGTGGGAGACGTACCTTCCACCCAGACTGATAAAGCCAAAAATGAATAGGGCGTGCATGAAATTGGAGACGCGGGTGGTTCCGCCGCAGCGCACGTTGGCCAGGCTGCGAGCCGGAATTCCCACGCTCATCGGCGCGCCAAACATGCCGGCGCATACATTGGCGATCCCGTATGCGCCCAGTTCCGCGTCAGCGTCAGTTGGCTTCAAGTGCTTGCGGCGTCCGCGAAAGTGCTCCACCACGCGGGATGTAATCAACAAGTTAACGGAGGTAACAAACGCCAGCGCCAGCGCCAGCGCCGACGGCACAACTTTATAAACATCCGAAGGAGTCCATGCGAAGCCGGCAAAATTCGGAATGCTCAATGGCAGCGAACCCACTTCCTTTTCGTGCAGGCTCAGCAATTGGGAAGCGAGAACCGCAACGCCCACGCCGAGCAGCGGAGCCGGCGCCTTTGACGACCACCTCGCCGACGCAAAAGCGCCAATGATCACCAGCGCGCCCAACACCAGCGGAGCCCACTGCGCGTCGCCAAGATGTTCCAGCACCGTGAACAACCGCCCGATCATATTCGATGACGAAGCATCCATTGGCGTCGCGATGCCAAAGATAATCCGCAGTTGCGAGATCACCATCATGGCGCCGATACCGCAGGAAAATCCGGTAACCACAGCCTGCGGAACTTTAGAAACGTGCCGTCCCAGGCGCAACACACAGAAGGCCATCATGAAGACAGAGGCAACGATCGATACCTTTGCCGCGCCACCAATCCCCTGGCTCTTCACCGCCAGCGCTATGAAGGGAACCGTGGCGCTGGCGGTGCCTCCAATCAACACCGGATTGCGGCCCAGGATCGCCGTGATCGGCGCCGTCAGTAGCGATGTGAACAGGCCCATCACCGGTGGCAGCCCCATCAGCGAAGCCATCGCCAAGCCATAAGGCAGTGCGATCAGCGCCGCAATCATCCCGCCAAAACAATCACCGAAGAATTGGTGCCAGCCGTAGTTGATTACCGGGCGCTTCCACATAAGTAGAGATGAGTGCGATCGAAAAAAGGGGGCAGGCAAGAATCGCCGCCTGCCCCCGTCGAGCCTTACGCCATGACTTTCAGGAACGCGGTCTTGAATCTCTCCATCTCTTCCCTGGTTCCCACCGAGACGCGAACGTACGTTGGCCAAACGGGCCAAACGCGGCCGATGTAGACGTGATCGTTCTGCGCCATCGCCTTGATCACTTCCTGGCCCGGACGCTTCACGTCCACCATGAACTTATTGCTTTCCGACGGAACGAACGTGAAGTTGTGCTTGTGCAGGAACGCGAACACGTCTTCCCGGTTATCGCCGATGATCTTGCGGCGTTCCGGCACCAGGCTCTTCATCTTCAAGCTGGTGGCGGCGCCAATCATACCGGTTACCGGCAGCGCGCCCGCGCCGTAGCCCGTCATCTTCTGCAACAGGTCGGGACGCCCGATCGCAGCGCCGGCGCGAAGTCCGGCCATACCGTACAGCTTCGAGAATGTGCGCAGAATGATCACGTCCTTGTCGGCTGCTACCAGGTCGGAACCCGGAACCGCATTCTTCGAAAGGTGGATGTACGCTTCATCCAGAATCAGGATGCTACCTGCCGGTTTGTTGGCCAGCACGTATTCAATGTCGGCCCGCGAGGTCAGCGTCCCGGTCGGGTTGTTTGGATTACAAATGTAGATCGCGCCGGCGTTCGGATCAATGGCGCACATCGCCTTAACGTCGTGCGAAAACTCCTTCGTCAGCGGTACGCGGTGAACCTTCGCGCCTATAAACTCGGCCGCTCTCTGTCCGGCTTCGTATCCGGGATCACCCATCACCAGGCTCTTCGACGGAGAGGTGAACGCAAGAACCGCGCGATGCAGCGGATCGCTGGAACCTGCGTACGGATGAACGTAGCTGGGCTTCACGCCTTCCACATCCGCCAAGGTCTGGGCAAAGCCGAAAGTCTCCTCGTACATGTACCGGCCGCCCTTCTTCACTACGCTATAGATGGCTTCGGCCGCTTCCGGACAGGGGCCCAGAGGATTCTCGTTTGCATTGATCTTCACAGCGTCCGCAGGCATCGGGCCGTTAAGCATGGAAAGTTGCGCCATAGCCGATTCGTTGTAAAACGGCAGTGCCGCCCCGGCAGCCAGCATGGACGTAATCCGTCCAAAGTTCCTCCGCGTAAAACCTCTGTTCAGAAAATCTTGTTTCGCTTCCGTAGTAATTAGGTCTGACATTTCTCCCCTCATAGGTCCATACAGGTTTCGTTCGGCCACCGGCCATCGGACCGGCAGAAATTTGACAACGGCTCCCACCCCGCGACTACATGCAAAATTGGATTTGCCTACTGGGACCACGCGCCACGGCAGAGCACGGCGGGTTCAACCAGAACCAATGTGGAAATGTGGTAGGACGGGTGTATAGCGGGATCCGGCTTTTGGAAACTTCGCATTCACATCTCCTGTTGGTATGGGCTGGCCAGACGGGATCTGGCTACAACAGGCTGACGTAAGCCTGATTCTCCGCAAGGAGGGAGCGCCACAGGGCGTGAAGGAACCTTGGAGGGTCGCCTGCCTGCGGTCAGGAACTACATCCTGCACGTAGACGAGCGAGCGTTAAAACCCGTTACACCGGGTTTTAATCAAGGTAACGCATTTGAGCGGTCGTGTCCAGCGTAAAATCGCTAAGCCACCCGGCGAAAACTTGCTCTATCCCGCTAAACCCGATATTTTAGTTGATTCGACACATGTCAAATTCAACCCCCATCACAGTCGCCCACGGCGACGGCATCGGCCCCGAAATTATGGAGGCGACGCTCCATATCCTGAAAGAGGCCGGCGCCCGGCTCGACATTGAAACCATCGCTATTGGCGAAAAGGTGTATCTCGAAGGCAACAGCGCCGGAATCGCGAAAAGCGCCTGGGAATCCCTGCGCCGCACCAAGGTCTTCCTCAAGGCGCCAATCACCACACCGCAGGGCGGCGGCTTCAAGAGCCTGAACGTCACCACGCGCAAGATGCTCGGCCTCTATGCCAATGTGCGGCCCTGCGTTGCCTATCATCCCTACGTCCATACCAGGCATCCCGGCATGGATGTGGTGATCGTCCGCGAAAACGAAGAAGATGTTTACGGCGGAATTGAGCATCGGCAGAGCAACGACGTTACCCAGTGCCTGAAGCTGATCACCCGCGGCGGTTGCGAGCGCATTGTGCGTTACGCCTTCGAGTACGCCAAGCGCAACGCTCGCAAGAAAGTTACCTGCTTCACGAAAGACAATATCATGAAGATCACCGACGGCCTGTTCCACAAGGTCTTCGATGACATCGCGGTGGAGTATCCCGGACTGGTCAACGAACACTGGATCGTCGACATCGGCGCGGCCAAACTGGCGGACACCCCGAACGCATTCGATGTGATAGTGATGCCGAATCTATACGGTGACGTGCTGTCCGACGTGGCAGCGCAGATTGCGGGCTCGGTGGGCTTGGCGGGGTCGGCAAACATCGGCATGAAGTATGCGATGTTTGAAGCGATCCACGGCTCGGCTCCGCGGCGCGCGGGACAGAACCTGGCGAATCCTTCGGGACTGCTGCTGGGCGCGGTGATGATGTTGGTGCATATCAATCAGGAAGATGTGGCGGAGCGCGTCCACAACGCCTGGCTGCGGACGCTGGAAGACGGCATCCACACCTACGACATTTTCGCCGAAGGCGTCAGCACACAGAAGGTGGGAACCAAGGAATTTGCACAGGCCGTGGTGGATCGCATTGGGAAGTTGCCGGAGAAGTTCAAGCCGGTAGTTTACAAGCCGCGCCCGCGGCAGAACACGGAAGAGACTGTATCGGCCGTCGCCAAGCCGAATAAGGAGATGGTCGGAGTGGACCTCTTCCTCGATTGGACCGCTGGCACACCGAACGAACTGGGCAAGAAGATGGAGCAGCTTTCCGGGGACAACCTGAAGCTGGTCATGATCGGTAGCCGCGGGACCAAGGTGTATCCCGATGGATTTCCCGACACTCTCACGAGCGACGCCTGGATTTGCCGGTTCATGAGCCAGACCGACGGCGCCATTGTCACCCACGCGCAGATCATCAGTCTGTTGCAGCGCGTCACCGATGCCGGCTTCGATTTCATTAAGTTTGAAAGCCTATGCAACTTCGATGGCAAGGCCGGCTTTTCGCTGGGCCAGGGCCAGTAGGACAATCCCATCGGTAACGAAACGAAGCCATTAGTTGCGGTGATCATGGGCAGCAAGTCCGATTGGGACACGATGCTCCATGCCGATGAAGTGCTCAGTCAGTTCAACGTGCCGCACGAATGCACGGTGGTCTCCGCGCATCGCACGCCGGCCCGCATGGCGGAATTCGCCGGCGGCGCGGAAGCGCGCGGCATTGAGGTGATCATCGCGGGCGCGGGCGGGGCCGCGCATCTGCCCGGAATGGTGGCGGCGCATACGCTGGTGCCAGTGCTGGGAGTGCCAGTGGAGAGCCATGCGCTGAAGGGCATGGATTCCCTGCTCTCCATTGTGCAGATGCCCGGCGGAGTGCCGGTGGGCACGATGGCCATCGGCAAGGCGGGCGCCATTAACGCCGCTTTGCTGGCGATAGCAATTCTCTCCAACACCCGGCCGGAACTGCGCGAAAAGCTGCGGCAGTTTCGGGACCAGCAGACCGCGAAAGTTCTGCAGGATAAATTGCCGTGATGGAAAAGCCGATACTGCCCGGTGCGACGATCGGCGTTCTGGGAAGCGGCCAGCTCGGCCGCATGTTCGCCATCGCTGCCAGGCGCATGGGATACCGCGTCCATACCTTCTCCCCCGATTCCGACACCCCCACCGGACAGGTTTCCGACCTGGAAGTAGCCGCCTCCTATGACGATTTGGACGCGGTGCGCGAGTTCGCACGGGGCGTGAGCGTAGTGACATTCGAGTTCGAGAATGTTCCCGCTCCGACAGCGGCAGCCGCCTCCGAGGAAGCACCCGTACGGCCAGCGGGAAGCGCATTGCACACCACGCAGCACCGTCTTCGCGAAAAGGCCTTCCTGACTGCCGCCGGACTCCCGGTCACGCCGTACGCAGCGGTCAACAGCCTGGATGAGCTGCTGGCAGCGCTAGAGGTACAAGGCTATCCGGCGATCCTGAAGAGCGCCGACTTCGGCTATGACGGAAAGGGTCAATTCCGCATCAACTCGCCGGAGTGCACGGATGCCGCGTGGGCCGCGGTAGGGCCGTCACCCGCAGTGCTGGAATCCTTTGTCGATTTCGACCGGGAAGTATCGGTTGTGGCGGCGCGCGGCATAGACGGCAGCTTCGTACACTATGGCGTCATCGAGAACGATCATAAGAACCGGGTGCTTGATGTCTCGCTGGCGCCGGCGCGGATCAGCGCGAAGACAGCCAAAGACGCGGTCGAGATCGCACGGACCGTACTGGCCAGGCTGGAAATTGTCGGCGTACTGTGCGTAGAGTTCTTCGTAGCTCGCGATGGCAGCCTGCTGATCAACGAACTGGCCCCGCGGCCGCACAACTCCGGGCATCTGACATTCGATGCCTGTGTCACCAGCCAATTTGAACAGCAGCTTCGCGCAGTATGCGGCCTGCCGCTGGGATCGACCGAACTGCTCTGCCCCGCCGCGATGGCAAACCTGTTGGGCGACCTGTGGGATGGGGGCGAACCGGATTGGGCCGCGGCGTGCGCTTCGCCATCCGTAAAGCTTCACCTCTATGGAAAGCTCGCGGCAAGGCTCGGACGCAAGATGGGCCACTTAACGGCACTGGGGAAGAACGCGGAAGAAAATGTTCGGCAGGCGCGGATCGCGCTGGCAGGGTATGTTGGTAGCGCTAACGAGAATCGAACTCGTATTTAAGCCTTGAGAGGGCTCTGTCCTAACCGTTAGACGATAGCGCCACGCGACACTAACAGTATAGCAAGCCCGCGGTGTACAATCAGTGCGATGAAATGGTTTCCTTTCGCTTTCTTATTGGCCGCCGGTGTGTGGGCGGTGACCCGTCCCGCCGACATCCCTTTTGAGAAACACATGGTCGACCTAGGTGCCAACGAAAGCTGCGCCCTAGCGGATATAAACGGCGATGGCAAGCTGGACATCGTCTCCGGCGAGAACTGGTTTGAGGCTCCCTCGTGGACCAAACACAAGTTTCGGGAGCTCAATTTCGCCAGTAACTACATCGACAATTTCAGCGATCTGCCTCTCGACGTGAACGGCGACGGACGGATCGACATCGTAAGCCCGTCGTGGTTCAACAAGCGCCTGTCGTGGTGGGAGAATCCCGGGAAAGCCGGCGGAATTTGGAAGGAAAGCGTCATCGACGACATCGCGCCCATCGAGTTCGCGTTCCTGGTCGACCTGGACAACGACGGAAAGGCCAACGAAGTTCTGCCGCAGTTCGGCGATGCCAAAGCCCCGTTGGCGTGGTATGA
>JANXXV010000178.1 GCA_025350445.1 Bryobacteraceae bacterium
GTCCTTCATGTCGGCGGGCGGCGTGGGTAGCGATGGTGGTGGTTCTCTGCGCGTGCCGGCGCACTTCACCGGCATCGCCGCTCTAAAACCGACGCCTGGACGTGTGTCCGCCGCCGGTCACTATCCGCGGCTCTGCCATCCAGCGGGGCTTTTCGCAGTGGCGGGACCAATGGCCCGCAATGCAACCGACCTACGCCTGCTGTTTCACGCGCTAGCGGGCTACGATCCCGCGGACCCTTTCTCCGCCCCCGTTCCCATGCGCCAGCCAAACCTTTCCGGCATTCGCATTGGCGTCGCGGAACAGTTTTATACAGTACCTGTGCAGGATTCTGTAAAGCGCGCCGTCCGCAAGGCCGCCGCCGCGCTGACGGAATTACGATTTACGGTGGAAGAATTTATGCCGCAAGGCCTGAACCGCAGCCCGAATTTGTGGTGGTTCTTCTTTGGGGAATTGCCCGCGCCTTTTACACGGGAGATCATCGCCACTGATCCGGGCAAAGCGCATTGGACCGCAACCGAGTTTCTCGGCACTGTTTCAGAGGAACCTGTCTCTGCCCGCACGGTCGTCGAAAATCTGGCTGCGCGGGATGCAATGCGAACCTCCCTGCTGATGCAGATGCAAGACTATCCGGTGCTGCTGATGCCGCCTTGCGGAGTCAACGCGTTTCCCCACCGCGAACGGCTGTTTCAAACCGCGACAAAGCCGATCGGAGTGTTTCAGGCGATGATGCCCGCTACGCCTTTCAATTTGCTGGGACTGCCGTCCGTAGTCATTCCGTTCGACGTCAGCGATGAAGGCTTGCCGGTAGGAATTCAATTGGTCGGACGGCCCTACCAAGAGGAAACACTGCTGGAGATAGCGGTGCGCCTCGAAGCAAATCGGCCTGAATTCGCACCGCCGGGCTACTAGTGCTTCGCCCGCTATTCCGTCTCTCGAACATGTTTCAACCGTGCGGCAAGTTCCGGTGTCAAGGTGTGTTCGACATCGGAGGTAATCAAGCCGGCGGTATCCATCGACTGAATGTGAACCTGGTCCTTCAGCCGGTTGGAACTGAGCTTCATCCGAATCAAGTCCACCAGCGGAATCACCTGCACGTCCTTTCCATGAACATGCTTGCGATCCGGCCTGATTGGAGGATTGGGAGTGGCCTGAGTTGGACGAACCTTTTCTCCACTGAATACAAGATGAACGGCGTTCCCCGCGCTCTCAGTTGGTCCGTAGATCAACATATCCACGCCCGCGGCATGACAAAACCGGAATCCGCCTGTGCCGGCAGTTTCTTTAATTCGCTCCAAATCGGAGCGGTCAACCATCAGATCGACATCTCGTGTCAGGGCAGTAAGCTCGGGATTTGCCTCTTCGACATAAATCAGCACCGCCAGACCACCGATCAGTTCATGGGGAATGTGTTGCGCATTCAGAGTGTCCGTGATCTTATGCAACATGCCCACCAAACCAAACAGCCGTTCTTCAAATAAGGTGTTCACCCCTTCGCCCCTATTCGCAGCATCCACGAGAAACTTCTCAAAGGCCGGCATAGCTACTCTTCCTTCGCATTTTCCGACACTCCCCGGCGGAGGGTCAAGTTCGCTTTAGCAATTAAGCCTTCTATCCACACGTCGTTGTATCGCCGGCCGGGGTCTATCAAGTTTGTCAATGCTCTCACCTGCCTCGTGAGAACGTGGGCCAGGTCCGATTCCGCTGCCCGGCTGCGTATGGCCGCGACGGCGCGGGCGTGAGCTTTTCAGAACAATCGAGTGAGCGGGAATACCTGGGCAGATCGGGAATCAAAGACCGGCCGGAAGTTTACCTAGCCCGTCGGCACAGCCATGGTTCACAACAATCGGCATCACGCCCGGTTTCGCGGTGACCTTCTCTGTCGGAGCCAGCCCCAAATAGCCGCAACCACTAGTGCACCCGCCGGCGCAAGAACCGGCACAACTACAAAGGCAACTGCCAACCCAGTTACCAACCAAGCCGCCTACCAAGCTAATAAATTAGCTCTCCGCACGCCTACCAGATCCGATATCCCTCCCGTGAAATCTGCGCGGGAAGGATCTCCGCCGCGTGCCCGTGGATCGCAAAAATCTGCCGCACCAAATCGCACACCTGCTCGCAGCCCCGTTCATAGAACACCAAAATTGAGGGGCCGGCCCCACTCAACGCGCACCCTAACAAACCTGGCGCGCGCAGCTTCAACGCTTCCTCCAGGCCCGGCACCAGCTTTGCACGATACGGCTGATGCAGGCGATCCTCCAGCGCGGTGGGAAATGCCGAAATTGCGCCCACCGAAAGCGCCGCA
>JANXXV010000199.1 GCA_025350445.1 Bryobacteraceae bacterium
GCCAGACGAAACTCATCACCCTCACCGTGAATTAAAATGGCAAACGCAAAACTAGCCACTGCAATCCTGTTCTGTGCATTGCACTCCCAAGCGCAGATCTATTCGCCGGTAGTTCTAAAGAAAGGCCAGCCCGACCCCACAAGCTTACAAGCCATGGCCCGCGGCATCTTCGTGCAATCGGCCGCCGTCACACCTCGCCAGAAAGCCGAGGCCATCTGGCGCTTCTTCCTCACCGATGGCCGCTTCGTGAAACCCGGCTTCTGGTATCACATCGCCGGCTGGGCATACGAAGAGCCAAGAGGAGAAGTGCTGGATCCCATCAAGCTGATGAACAGCTATGGCTTCGGTCTTTGCTACCAGATCGCGCCGTTGCTGGCGGATCTCTGGGAAGCCGGCGGCGTCGGACCCGCCCGCGTGTGGTTCCTAACCGGGCACACCGTAGCCGAAGTCTTCTACGACGGCGCCTATCACTACTTCGATTCCGACATGATGGGCTACAACACCACCGACACCGGACCGCTGAATAAGCGCCCCGTAGCCTCCGTCCATCAACTCGAACAAAACCCAAGCATCATACCAGGCAATGGTCACGAGCACTCTGAACCCTGGTATCCCGCCGACGTCCGCGCCAACGCCATGGACGGCCTCGCCCAACTCTTCACATCCACGGAAGACAACTGGCTATTTCCTTTTGAGCGCTCCCCGCATGGCCACACCATGGATTTCGTGCTCCGTCCCGGCGAGCGCATGATCCGCTATTTTCAGCCGGAGACCCCGGCAACGTTCTACCTTCCCCACAAGTTCGACGGCGCCGCGTGGCACGAGTTCCCGCAGGAAATTGCCCAATACAACATCCGCACCCAGGACGGTCCCAAGAGTCAGAAGGACAATCGACTCTGGGCCACGGGAATCATCGAATTCAAACCATCCGTCTTGCAGCCCGTCTACGATATGCCCTCGCCCTACGTCATCATCGGCGCCAGCTTCCAGGGCAATGTCCATCTGGCAACCAACCGGGACACCATCGCCGCGGAGACTTCGACCGATGCGGGCAAAACCTGGGTCCAAGGAACGCAGTTGACCGGACCATTCGATGGCCTGTGGAAAGGCCGCGCCGCCGTTAACGCAGTAGCTGGTTCCTACGGATACCTCATCCGCTTCCAATCCCCTAACGCCAACCTCTCCTCGCTCGTCCTCACCACCCGCTTCCAATTGAATCCCAGAACGCTGCCCGAACTAACACCAGGCCGCAATGAAATTCAGTACCGCGCCGCCACTGAGCGTAGAACCACAATCCCCGCCCTCGACCCTAAGACCGTCAACATCACCCACGCCGGCGACCGGGCACAAGGCTACACAATCAACAAATCGCCGGAGCAAGCGCAAGTGATTTTCGAAGTAGCCGCCACTGACGGACTCCCGCTCTCAGGCTTCGACGCGGGCGGCCGCTTCCTCGATCTGCGCGATGGCCTGGCACCGGATAAGTTCACCGCCGAAGTGCGCAGCGTCGCACCCTGGCCCGCCAAAAACGCACCAGACCCGGAAGCATCCATCGCCTGGGCGCCCAGTCCGCAAGGCCCATACAAAACACTCTGGACCTACGATCCCAAGCTCACCTGGAAAGACGGCCAGCCCATCAATCGAACCCTGCGCTGGCCTGAAGTGGATCGCAGTGTGCGCAATCTTCCCGCCGGAACAAAACGCATCTACGTCCGCTACCAGATTCGCGGCATGGCCATCGACGACTTCCGCCTAGCCGCACTCAGCCCCGCCGCTCCCTCGCAATCCATGCTGCAAATAACTCACCTCTGGCGCGAAAACGGCCAACCCCAAAAACACTCACAGTCCCTCACCGCCCCACAGATCTACAGTATCCAAACATCGCCCATAGCCACCATAGTCAACGAAGCGCTAATCCTGGAGTGTCCAACGGAACCGCGACCGTAAGGAAGCGGTAGGCACACCACAACTCAAACCTCCAGCTTCCAAGGCTTGCGATATTCCCGATACAAATACTTCTGCGCCTCTGCCTGCGCGACCGTTTGATTCGCATCGTTCCAATCCACCCGCGTCTTCGCCCGATAAGAAACATTTCCTAACAGACAAGTCTGCGACGATCGCACGCACGATTCAATATCGCTATTAGGCTTCTGCCTCGTCCGAACGCAATCGATAAAATTCGCCCAGTGCAGCGGATGCGGATCGGCCACCCGTTTCATCTCGGACGCCTGCACGTCCGCGCCTTTCTCCGGCGTGAAATGATACCGCGTCCGGTCCACATACAAAGTCCCGTTCGTCCCATGGAACGTAATCCCCATCAGCCGCGCCTGATTGCCGTCCGTGTTATTGCAACGGTGCTCCCACGATCCAAGAAAACCGGAATAGTCAAACGCAATTTGCAGCGTATCCGGAGTCTCGCTGTTATCCCGCAGCCAGTATTTTCCGCCCAGAGCCGTAACCGATTTCGGCATGGCCTCGCCAAACGCCATCTGCACAATGTCGATCATGTGCACCCCGGAATCCGTTACCTGCCCGCCGGCGTAATCCCAAAAATAGCGAAAGTACGAATAAGCTTTCGGATATACGCCGAATCGATTCGGATTGAAAGTCCGCTGCGGCGAAGGCCCCAGCCAAAGGTCCCAGTCCAAACCCGCCGGCGCCACGCCATCCCCCGGATTCCCAATTCCTTCCGCCGGCATATTGTTGTAGATCCACGTCCGCGCGAACGCCACCTTCCCCAACATCCCGCTGCGCACAATCTCACAAGCCTTCTGGAAATGCGCGCCGGACCGCTGCCATGTGCCCGCCTGTGCCACGCGCTTGTATTTGCGAACCGCCTGAATCATCGCCTGCCCTTCATTCAACGAAAGGCAAACCGGCTTCTCGACATACACGTCCTTGCCCGCCTTGCAAGCCTCCACGGTCATGTAAGGATGCCAGTGATCGGGCGTAGAAATACACACCGCATCGATGGACTTATCGGCAAGGATCTCGCGGAAGTCCTTCACCTCCCGGGCTTGATGCCCCTTCTGCCGGGCGATAGCA
>JANXXV010000209.1 GCA_025350445.1 Bryobacteraceae bacterium
CCTCCATCGGCTATTGCGCTTTCCAGCTTTACAGTTGAAACTCAAATCTTGAGATCCTTCATCCCGGTTCTTCGCAGCGGCTTTCTGTACCTGTCCCGCCAAAGCTGGCTGCGGCAATGGATGGAAACCTCCAGGACTTCCCAAAAACTCACGTCCCGATTTGTAGCCGGATTGACACTGGAAGACGGTCTGAGCGTGTGCGCCTCGCTGAAAGCCGCGGGCATTATGTCTTCGCTCGACCACCTGGGCGAGAACGTTCATGAACTCGCCGAAGCCGACGCGGCTCGTGACGCCTATCTCGCCGCTTTGGGGCGAATTGCCGACGCCGGTCTCCAGACCACCGTTTCCATGAAACTGACGGCCCTGGGGCTGGACCTCTCTGAAGACGCCGCCCGCCAAAACACCGCCGCACTGGTCGCCAGGGCGAAGGACACCGGCAGCCGGATCGAGATGGACATGGAGTCCACCGCCTATACCGAGCGTACCCTGAGGATTCTGCGGGAGATGCATGGGCACGGCGGTCCGGTAAGAGCAGTGATTCAGGCCTATCTTCACCGTAGCTCCGCCGACATCGACCAACTGTGCCGCGACGGAATTCCGGTCCGCCTTTGCAAAGGCGCCTATAAAGAGCCGCCCGAACTCGCATACCCCAAAAAGCAAGACGTCGACCGGAACTATCTCAAACTTATGAAAAAGCTGCTGGATGACGGAGCCTATCCGGCCATAGCCAGCCATGATGAGGCCATTCTGGACGAAGCCATCCGCTACGTCCGGGAACGGAACTATTCCCCGGACCGCTTTGAATTTCAGATGCTCTACGGCATCCGCCGGAGCCTGCAAGCGCGCATCGTGAAGGAAGGATTCCGCTTGCGCGTCTACGTGCCTTACGGCGCGGCATGGTATCCGTACTTTATGCGGCGTTTGGCGGAACGGCCCGCCAACGTACTTTTCCTTCTCCGCAATCTGTTTCGCGGATAACCCGGTATTCAAGCAACTTCCGGGTGGGGTGTGGAGTCCAATGGGTGTATGAAATACTGGGGCTTCCTGGCCGCCAAATTGGCGGTAGGTTCGGCGGTTCTGTTCGGCTTGTGGCTGGGAATGTATACTTGGTACCCGTTCCCGGCATACTATGCCAGTCATCCCCAGGATGCCTTCATGCACGACCTGCCGTGGACGATGTTGATGTTCGTCTACAACCTGCTCTGTAACGCCGTCCTGGTATTCATTATCCTGGACCAGCGGTATCGTTGCCGGTCCTGTGGACGCCGGCTGCGCATGCCGGTCAGCTCCGGATCCCACGCGTACGTGATCCTCGGCCCGCCGCGCACCGATTACATCTGCATCTATGGCCATGGGACTTTGAAGGTGCCTGAATTGCAAATCACCGGGCGGGAAAAGCCGGACTGGAAAAAGAACGACGACAATATGTGGAAAGAGCTCTTTTCATTGCCGGGAAAACGCACGGACGACGACTAATCTTCAGTCTTCGAGCGGTTGTTGGGCCAGATAAGTTTCAAGGCCGATCTCCGAGATGACGTGGAGCTGGCCTTCCAGGTAGTCGACACGCTCTTCGTCGTCCACCAGGATCGCGTGGAATAACTCGCGCGAAACATCGTCCCCGGATTCGACGGCATACTTGGTAGCGGCCTTCAGCCTTGGTATCCCGTCAAGTTTCAGCGCAAGCTCGCTCTTGAGAAGAGCTTTCACGTCCGTGCCTGCCCTGACCGGACCACTCCGGGTCAAATTCGGCGTCCCTTTCAGCAACAGAATCCGCGCCACCAGTTTCCCGGCGTGCTGCTGGTTCACCGCGGTCAATTCCGCGTTCAGCACATCGTTCAGAAACTCGATCATTTTGATGTCGCCCGGCATGGATGCTCTGAGTATACTGCCGCAGTTTTCATGAAACGTTTCCTTCGCGTTGGCAGTCCGACAAAACAGCAGGAGCACACATGAAGATTGAAAGCTTGGAAGAACTATTCGTAGAAGAATTGAAGGACCTTTACCACGCTGAAAAGCAGCTTGTAAAGGCATTGCCAAAAATGGTGAAGGCGGCGTCTTCGGACGAGTTGCGAAAGGCCTTCGCCGACCATCTGGAACAGACGAAGAACCACGTCCTTCGGCTCGAACAGGTTTTCGAAACGGTGGACGAAAAAGCAAAAGCCAAGGTATGCAAAGGCATGCAAGGCCTGATTGAAGAGGGTCAGGAGACCATTGCGGAAGATGCGGTGGAGCAGTTGGCGGATTTGGGCTTGATCGCGTCGGCTCAAAAAGTGGAACATTACGAGATTTCCGGCTATGGGACGATGCGCGCGTTCGCGCAAATCCTCGGGAACCGCGAGGCCGAGCGGTTGCTTTCGGAAACGCTGAAAGAAGAAGAGGCGGCCGACAAACTGCTCTCCGGAATCTCGCAGTCACTGCTGAAGGAAACACCGGCAATGTCCGCGGAAGCTTAGCGAATCAACCGCTGGCGGAGGAAGGGTTATGGCATCGACGGTTTGGAAGGGATACATCGCATTCGGGTTGGTTTCCATCCCGATCCGCCTGCTGGCGGCTGTCCGCGGGGAGCGGGTCGGGTTCCACCAGATCCACGAAGTCTGCAATTCGCGCATCCGCCAGCAACTTTTCTGTCCCACCTGCGATCGGGTGGTGGAGCGTTCCGAGATCGCCAAGGGATATGAGGTTTCGAAAGACAACTACGTCTTGGTTGAAGACGCCGAGGTTAAGAAGATTGCTCCAGCGTCCTCGGAAACAATGGAGATCCGGCAGTTTGTCAAGTTGGCTGATATCGATCCGATGTACTTCGACTCGTCGTTTTACGTAGTGCCCGAAGAGGCAGGGAAAAGGGCTTATCAACTGTTGCTGAACGCGATGGAAAAGCTGGAGTACGTCGCCCTGGCGCAAGTGACCATGCATCAGCGCGAATACGCCGTTGCGCTGCGGCAGCACAAGAACGGGCTTATGTTGCACACGTTGTTCTACGCCAATGAGGTTCGCGACGTTCCGGAGTATGGCGCGCAGTCCGGCGTGGAGGTCAAGAATCGGGAACTCGAAATGGCGGAGAAATTGATTCAGGCGTTGGCGCAGCCCTTCGAACCGGAAAGGCTGGAGGATGAATACCAGAAGAAGCTTTTGGAATTGGTGGAGGCGAAGAGCGCCGGCCGCACGATCAAGGGAGTCCCTCACAAGCAGATCGCGGCCGTAGGCGATCTGATGGCGGCGTTGCGGAAAAGCCTGTCCGCAAAGGCTTCCGCCGCGGTTGCGAAACGCAAACCGATTCTGATTTCCCATCACAAGAAAGCAGCGGGTTAGCGCGCTACGCTAAGACTATGGGCCGGAGGGACGAGTGGCGGAATGTTCTCGATTCTGAAGTAGGACGTTGGTCCGCCCTTTCCTATTCGGACTTGGTTTGCAAGTTGCGCGATCTGCAAGTGGATGAGCTGGAATTCGAATCCAAAAAGTACCAGGTGGAAGTTGAGCTTTTGGCGAACACCGGCGAACACCGGCGAACACCTTACTGTCAGGGTTTCGGTGGATGACGGTAGTCTTCCGGCGTCGATTTGGCCTGCGACACGCATCTTCGGAAGCCACAAAGCATAACGCATAACGCATAACGCATAACGCACAGCGCTACGAGGTCACCAGCGCCTGAAGATTCTTCAATGCTGCATCGAGCACCTGCTTGTTCGTCAAAACGTCGCTGAACAGTTCGGGCTTTCTCTCAAACCTGCTGAGTGCATTCCGCAGGTGAAACTTCTCCGGCGAAAGCCTTGGGGTGACCTCTTTCCAATCCAGTGGAGTGGCTACCAAGGCGTCGGGATTCGCCCGTAAAACATACGGCGCGGAGATGGTTTCCCCTTTTCCGATTTGAAGATAATCGAAGTACACTCTACCCTTCTTCCGGCTCGCGATACTGCGGGGCGTGGTGAAGAGTTCCGGGTTCTTCTGCGTGACCAGCATCGAAAGAATCTCCGCGAACGAACGCGCCTGATCGTAGCTGTACTTGGCGGCGACCGGAATGTAAATGTGCATGCCATCACCACCGGTCGTTTTCGGATAGCCTGTGATTTCCAGCTTGTCCAGAATCTTTCGAATGGCTTGCGCCGCCTTCACCACCATGCTGAAAGCGCAGTCGTTCGCATCCAGATCCAACAGGATGTAGTCGGGGTTGTCCAGCGATCCGATCCTGCTCATCCATGGATTGTGATCGATACAGCCCAGGTTCACCAGATACCGCAGGCTCTCGCGATCGTTACAGACAATGAATTCCGGGTCGCCCGGTTTTTCTCCCGGTGCTTTGAGTGCGGCTGGGAATCCCGGTCCGGGATGTTTCTGAAAGAAAAACTTGCCTTCCACTCCATTCGGGTAGCGCTTCAGCGCCAGCGGACGCTGCTCAAGAAATGGCAGCAATAGATCGGCTACACCGTCGTAATAGGCAAGCACGTCTCCCTTGGTGTAGTTGTGTTTCGGATAAAAGACCTTGTTGAGATTCGTCATGTGGACTCTTGCGGGCGGGGCCTCCCGAACGCAATCCCGGGGGCTGGCATCCGTACGCAGGCCAAGGAAAACCGGCGCGCGCAGATGCCCGTCCGCTGTCCACTGCGCGAATTTCACTTCGCAGACGAGTTCCGGCTTCACCCAGGCAACGCCCTTATTCGATGGTAGCTTATATGAGGAGAACGGGCTCTTCGCAACGATCAGCGATTGCAGCCGGACGTAGATTTCGGAAAGGGATTTTTCGTTGAAGCCAGTGCCAACGTTGCCGCAATACTGGAGCGAACCGCCCTCAAAAAAGCCCAACATGAGAGACGCGAAGGTTTTCCGTGCTCCCTTTGTATAACCGCAGATGACAAATTCCTGCTGTTGCACAAGCTTGATTTTGAGCCACGCGGAACTGCGCTTCGATTCGTAAGTGCTATCGGCCCGTTTGGCCATGATGCCTTCGAGTCCGCTCTTTCCCGCTTCCTCCAATAGCTGCTTACCCTGATCCTCGAAGTGTTCCGAGTACCGGAAGCGTCCGCTATTGAAAAAGATCGACTTCAACAGCTTCTTTCGCTCGATGAGAGGGAATTCTCGAAGATCGACCCCGTTGTGATAGAGCAGATCGAAGGCAAAATACGAGACGGGCGTGGCTGCGGCGGCCGCCGCGATGGATGCTTTACCGGACGCCATAATCCGCGGTTGCAACAACTGGAAATGCGGCCGGCCCTGTTCGTCGAGAGCGGCAATCTCCCCGTCCACTACTGCTGTCTTGGCTTCCAGCGCTTCAGCAAACCCGGACAATTCGGGATACTGCGAGGTGATCCGTTCGCCTTTACGCGGGTAGAATTCCACGCGTCCATCTTCGATGTAGGCGAGCGCCCGAACGCCATCCCACTTGATTTCATAGAGCCAACCCTTTCCTGGAGGCGGCGCATCAACGATCATCGCTTTCATTGGTTCGATGCCCTTCGGCAGGGCGGCGATTTCGCCCTGCGTGCGTTGGGTGGCGATACTGTGGTCCGCGGTCTCAATCCGCCAGGTTTCGTCCGCTGCCTCATCACGGTGCTTGATCAACAACCACTCGTTCTTCTTGGCATGCTTCATACGAATAAGCGCGAATCCGCCGTGCAGCTTTTCACCGGTAAGCTCAAACTTCAGTTCTCCATCGGCGATTTGTTGCGCGGCTGGAACCGGGCCTACGGGTTGGAACGTACCGCTGTCCCACAGCATCACGCTGCCCGCGCCATAGTTGCCCTCCGGGATGTTCCCTTCGAAGGTGCCATAATCCAGCGGGTGATCCTCCACTTGTACGGCTAACCGCTTCTGCTTGGGGTCGAGCGAAGGCCCCTTCGGAATCGCCCAGGATTTCAGAACACCGTCGACTTCCAACCGGAAATCATAGTGAAGCCTGGTGGCATCATGCCGCTGGATGAAATATCGGTACGGCCGCGCCACTTTTGGGCGCTTCACCGGTGATCCTTCCGGTTCCGGAGTTCCGGAAAAATTTCGCTTTCGTTTGTATTCGTCCAGGTCCATGGGATCTCCAGAAAATGGACGCGGCCAATGGCCGATTGGTGTCATTTTCTGCTGTACTGAAGGGGATGAGAATTTCCTGTCTGTCCGGTTGCTTCGCTTCCTTACTCCTCATGGCCCAATCTTCCAAACACACACCCGACCTGACTGAATTGAATCGCATGAGCGCGCGGTTTGCGCGAACGCCGCTGGAGGTGGATACTTCCAAACTCCCGCCCGGCGATCGGAAGGCGCTGGTGAAGCTGGTGGAAGCCGCCCGCGTAATCGACGACCTGTTCCTGACCCAATACTGGAGCGGCAATCACAAGCTGCATGAGCAACTCAAGAAAGATACGAGTCCGCTGGGCAAAGCGCGGCTGCACTATTTTTGGTTGAACAAAGGGCCGTGGTCGGCGCTGGATGAGCATGAGGCGTTTCTTCCAGGCGTCCCGGCCAAGAAATTGCCCGGAGCCGATTTCTATCCCGAGGACATGAAGAAGGAAGAATTTGAGACGTGGCTGGCGACGCTGGGCACGGGTGATAAAGAGTCGGCCGAGGGTTTCTTCTCGGTTATCCAGCGGCAAAACGGCAAGTTGACGGCGGTGCCTTACAACAAAGTGTACGCTGCCGATTTACAGCGTTTGGCGCGCTTATTGCATGAGGCGGCGGCGCTGACGGGCAATGCTTCGTTGAAGCGGTTCCTCGATTCGCGGGCGAACGCGTTCCTTTCGAACGACTACTACGAAAGCGACGTGGCATGGATGGATCTGGACGCTCCGCTCGATATCACCATCGGTCCCTATGAAACCTACAACGATGAAATCTTCGGCTTCAAAGCGTCATACGAAGCGTATGTGAATCTGCGCGACGACAATGAGACCGACAAGCTGAAGTTCTTCTCCGGCCACATGCAGGAGATCGAAAATAGCCTGCCTATCGACGCCAAATTCCGCAATCCGAAGATCGGCGCGCTTTCGCCGATCAGTGTAGTCAACCAGATTATCGCCAGCGGCGACGGCGCCCATGGCGTTCGCACTGCCGCCTACAATCTGCCGAACGATGAACGCGTGACGGCGCAGAAAGGCAGCAAGCGGGTGATGCTGAAGAACGTGCAGGAGGCGAAGTTCAAGTCGACTCTGGTACCTATTTCGAAGCGCGTGCTGCCGGCGTCAGCGCAAGGCGACCTCAGTTTCGATTCGTTCTTCACGCATATTCTGGCGCACGAGATGACACATGGGATTGGTCCGCACCAGATCACCGTCGCCGGGCGCGCCACCACGCCGCGGCAGGAGTTGAAGGGCCTCTACGGCGCGATTGAAGAAGCAAAGGCGGACGTGACCGGGCTGTACATGTTGCAGTACATGTTCGACAAAAAGCTGCTGCCGGAGTCTGAGCGCAAACTGTACACCAGCTTTCTGGCTTCGTCGTTCCGGACGCTGCGGTTCGGGCTCAACGAAGCGCACGGGAAGGGGATGGCGGTGCAGTTCAATTACCTGATGGACAAGGGTGGATTCGTGGCGAATCCGGATGGGACGTTCAGTGTAAACTTCACCAGGATTAAGGGCGCGGTGCGGGATCTGGTGCACGATCTACTCAACATCGAGGCAACCGGGGACTACGCTGCCGCGAAGAAGCTGCTGGACGGGCTGGGCAAATTGCGGCCGGAGCTGTCGGCGGCGATCGAGAAATTGAAGGACATCCCGACCGACATCGATCCGGTGGACGTGACGGCGGACCGGCTGGCGCCGCGGAGATAGCAGGGAATATTTGGCGGCGTAACATCGCCGGACAACAGCCGCTGCCGCGTTCGGTTTAGAGCCGCGGACCGCAGATCTAGTTGATCCCATTTAAGCGTTGTCCGGCACTCGAGCGGAAGCGATTGAAAGAGAAGACTCCGGCTCCTGCATGTACTGGCCCTCGAAGTGCTTCTGGCTAGTCTGCCACCGATCACCACGTTGATGAGCGGGCAACTAGGAGAAACTTTTATGAAACAGAAAATTGTGAACTCGAATCGAATCGTCGCCTCAGCGATCGTTTTGGCGGCGTTGATGGTGGTTTCGGCTGGTCATGCCACGGCCTTAGAGCCAAAGAGTGAGCTAAAACCAAAGGAAGTCAAGGCCCTGGTCGCCAGCGCCAAGACACCTGCGGATCATATGAAGCTCGCCCATTATTACTCCGCGATGGCTGCCGCTCACGAAGCAGAAGCGCAGGATCATGAGGCTTTGGCGGCCGAATACACGCGGAATCCCCAATGGGCTGCGTCAAAGCACCCTATGGCGCAGAATACCGCCGAACACTGCAAGTTCATGGCGGAGCATTGCCATAACGCCGCGAAAGAGATGAAAGCTATGGCTAGCGCGCACGAGGAGATGGCCAAGAGCCTGAAGTAGGAACGCCGGCTTGGCCCGCATGTCGAAAGGAAGAAGAGGCCCGCCCAAAGCGGCAAAGATTCTTCGCAGGCTATCCCGGAGGTCACACTGAAACCGCTGAACTCAACGTTGCCACTTGCGTCGGAATCAAAATCGGGCGCGCAGGTACAATATACCTGCGCAATGCACCCCGAAGTCCGGCAATTGGAACCCGGCAACTGCCCGAAGTGCGGCATGGCGCTTGAGCCGGTGGTGCTTCGTCAAGCCGTCAAAACGGTCGAATATACCTGTCCCATGCATCCGCGGATTGTACGTTCCGGGCCTGGAACGTGTCCAATCTGCGGCATGGCGCTGGAACTGCGGGAGGCGACGGGCGAAGAAACCAACCCCGAACTTCTCGACATGACGCGACGGTTCCGGATCGCTCTTTCGCTCACGCTGCCTACGCTGCTATTGATGGTTTCGTCGCTCGTTCCAGGCGACCCCATCAAGCACCTGCTGGGTGCCCGTCTGTTGCTCTGGCTTGAGTTCGGGCTAGCCACGCCGGTAGTGCTCTGGGGTGGCTGGCCGTTTTTTCAGAGAGGCTGGACGTCCGTTGGCAATCGGCAGTTGAATATGTTTACGCTGATTGCGCTCGGTACGGGAGCCGCTTATTTTTACAGTGTCGCCGCTCTTCTTCTTCCCGGCTTCATTCCGGATTCGTTCCGGGACATGGCCGGGGCGGTGGCGGTTTACTTTGAACCTGCTTCCGTCATTGTGACGTTGGTCCTTCTGGGCCAAGTGCTTGAGCTGCGCGCCAGGAGCCAGACGAGCAGTGCGTTGAAAGCACTGCTGGGGTTAACGCCCAAGACCGCGCGCATTGTCCGGGAAGATGGCCGCGACGAGGATATTCCGCTTGATCGTGTGATCGGCGGCGACCGGCTCCGCGTCAGGCCTGGTGAAAAGGTGCCGGTTGATGGCGTCGTGCTCGAGGGTAGCAGTAGTGTGGATGAGTCGATGGTGACCGGCGAGCCGATTCCGGTAGAAAAAACGACCGGCGCAAAAGTGACTGGCGGCACTCTTAACGGAACCGGAACGTTCCTTATGCGTGCCGATCGCGTAGGAGCCGAAACCCTGCTGGCGCAGATTGTGCGAATGGTTGGCGATGCGCAGCGCACGCGCGCCCCAATTCAACGCCTGGCTGACCTTGTTGCTTCGTATTTCG
>JANXXV010000221.1 GCA_025350445.1 Bryobacteraceae bacterium
TGATTTCGCGCGCGATCCTTGCGTACAACCACGGACGCACGACCGGAGTGAGTGACGGGATCGTGATCACGCCTTCGCATAACCCGCCTGCGGATGGCGGGTTCAAGTACAACCCTCCAGATGGCGGTCCGGCCGATACAGGCGTCACCAACTGGATACAGAACTACGCCAATGATTTGTTGAAAGCCGGAAATGCCGGCGTGAAACGGACGGCAACCGCCAACCCCGCCACTACACACGATACTGACTACGTTACGCCGTACGTTAAGGACTTGGGAAATGTGATTGACATGGATGCGATCGCCTCGGTGGGTTTGAAAATCGGCGTCGATCCGTTGGGCGGCGCGGCCCTGGAGTACTGGGAACCTATCAGTGAGTTTTATGGGCTGAACATCGCGGTTGTGAACCCGAAGACCGATCCACGGTTCGCCTTCATGCCACTGGATCACGACGGCAAGATTCGCATGGACTGTTCCAGCCCCTACGCGATGGCTGGCCTGGTGAAATTGAAAGATCAATTCGACATTGCGTGGGGAAACGATCCTGACGCGGACCGGCATGGGATCGTGACGCCGTCTACTGGCTTGCTGAACCCGAATCACTATTTGGCGGTGGCCATACGCTATCTGCTCACGCACCGCCCGCAATGGCCAACAACCGCCGTGGTGGGGAAGACGCTGGTCAGCAGCAGTCTCATCAATCGCGTAGTGAACGATCTGAACAGAACCTTGTGGGAAGTTCCCGTAGGTTTCAAATGGTTTGCCCCCGGTCTATACGGCGGCACTTGTTGTTTCGGTGGTGAAGAGAGTGCCGGCGCAAGTTTTCTGCGAATGGATAGCTCCGTCTGGACTACAGACAAGGACGGAATCCTTCTCGGTTTGCTGGCTGCTGAGATCACCGCGAATACAGGAAAGGATCCGGGTGTTCACTATGCGGAGATCACGGCGGCGTTTGGAAATTCCTACTACACGCGCATCGACGCGCCCGCCACAAAGGCCCAGAAGGATTCGCTGAAGAAGCTCTCACCGGCTGCGGTCACTGCAACCGGTCTGGCCGGTGAGTCAATTACCGCTAAGCTTACCAACGCTCCCGGCAATGGGGCCGCTATAGGCGGGCTGAAAGTGATTACGGACAATGGCTGGTTTGCCGCTCGCCCGTCGGGAACGGAAGACGTGTATAAACTCTATGCGGAGAGCCTTCGAAATGAAACCCATCTGAACGTCATTGTGGAAGAAGCTCAACAAATCATCAGCCGTGCGCTGGACTCTCGATGAAGCATGCCGTTGGCTTTGGGCTCGATTTCGGCACAACCAATAGTTCCATCGGCATGGTGTACCCGTCCGGCGAAGTGAAGCTGGCGAACTTCGAGTATAGCGGCGGATTAACGGCGGCTTACCGTTCCGTGTTGTACCTGGAGCAGATTCGTAAAGCGGGCCGATCCACCGTCAAATCGTGGACCGGCCCGGCCGCCATTGACCAATATTTACAGGCGGAAGAGAAGGGAAGACTCATTCAATCGTTGAAGTCGTTCCTCACCAGCCGTACGTTGAAGAGCACCGAAGTCTTCGGCCGTCAACAGACGCTGGAGGACTTGGTGTCCGTGATCCTGCGCGACATCAGGCAAGCGGCGGAACTGCAATTTGGAATGCCCGTGACCAGCATTGTGGCTGGACGCCCTGTGAGATTCGTGGGGGCGGACCGGGCGGAAGATGACGCGTTCGCCGTCTCGCGATTGGAAGCCGCGTTGCACAAAGCGGGTTTCACGAACATCTCCTTCGAATTGGAACCCATCGGTGCGGCGCATTTCTACGAGGCGGGACTCGATCGCGACGAGTTGATCCTCATCGGCGATTTCGGCGGCGGCACCAGCGACTTTTCACTGCTGCGCGTGGGGCCGTCGATTCGAAAGAGAGGCCGGCGGCCCGAGGACCTGCTGACCAATAACGGTGTCGGATTGGCGGGCGATGCCTTCGATGCGAAGATCATCCGGCACCTGGTTTCACCGGCGTTGGGGGCTGGTACATCTCTCCGGTCCATTGACAAAATTCTGCCTGTGCCGAATTGGGTTTACATGAATCTGGAGCGGTGGCATCATTTGTCATTACTGCGCACCAAAGACGTTCTTCAAATGCTGAAGAGCGTGAAGGCCCAGGCGTTTGAACCGGAAAAGATCGAGGCGCTGCTGCATTTGATCCAAAACGATCTGGGCTATCACTTGCACCGTTCAGTGCAGCAATTGAAATGCGCACTGTCGGATTCCGATGTCGGGCACTTTCACTTTGTCGACGGAGATGTCAGCATCAATGCCACCGTCACCCGTGCTCAATTCGAGAGTTGGATCACCGATGAACTGGACGCGATTGAGCGCTGTGTCGATGCGACATTGATCAACGCAGGAGTCCTGGCGAAAGACGTCGACATGGTTTTCCTTACAGGCGGAACGTCATTTGTACCGGCCGTACGGCGCATCTTCGACACGCGCTTTGGCCGCCACCGGATTCAAACCGGAAATGAATTTACGTCGGTGGCTCACGGGCTGGCACTGAAGTCGGCGGCGCAACTAACGCCGGCTACTTGTCGGTAAGAGCGGCAACACCCGGAAGTTCGATTCCACTCAGAAATTCCAAACTCGCCCCGCCGCCTGTGCTCACGTGGCTGATCTTATCCGTCACCCCGGCTGACTTGATGGCTTTCTCCGAATCCCCGCCGCCGACCACTGAGATCGCGCCCGAATTGGCCACCGCAATCGCCAGGGCAACCGTGCCCTTATCAAAAGGCGGCATCTCAAACACGCCCATCGGTCCGTTCCAGATAATGGTCTTTGCCTTGGCGATTTCCGCTTCGTAGAGCGCGATGGTCTTCGGGCCAATATCCAGCGCCATCGTACCGTCCGGGATGGTTTCGACTACCTGACTCTCAGCACCCGCCTTGCATTCCGTTGCGACCACGTGATCCACCGGCAGCATTACGGCGCCCAGCAGAGACTTTGCGAGATCCACTTTGTCGTCTTCCACCAGAGATTTGCCGACAGGTTCGCCTTTGGCCTTAAGAAACGTGTACGCCATGGCTCCGCCGATCAGCAGCTTGTCCACAACCTTCGCCAGATTCTGGATCACTTCGATCTTGTCTGAAACCTTGGCGCCGCCCAGAATCGCGATGCAGGGCCGTGCCGGGTTGGTGGTCGCCTTGCCCAGGTACTCGAGTTCCTTGTCCATCAAAAGGCCGGCGGCCGCTTGCTTGACGTATGCAATCATTCCCACAGTCGAGGCATGCGCGCGGTGCGCCGAGCCGAAAGCATCGTTGACATAAACATCGCACAGAGCCGCCAGCTTCTTTGAGAACTCCGGATCGTTCTTCTCTTCCTCCGCGTGGTAGCGGAGGTTTTCCAGCAACACGACTTCACCGGGGGCAGGCCTGGCGTCTTCAATCTCCGCCAGCTTCACCGGCTTGCCCAGCAGTTCCTGCAAATGCGCGGCAACCGGCTTCATGCTCATTTCCGGATTGCGCTTGCCTTTCGGACGGCCCAGGTGGCTGGCCAGAATGATTGCCGCGCCGTGATCCAACGCATGCTGAATGGTGGGCAGCGACGCCTTGATGCGCTTGTCGCTGGTGATCTCCTGGCCGCCGGAAGCTAAAGGCACGTTGAAGTCTACGCGGATGAAGACACGCTTGTTCTTGAGGTCCAGATCACGAATGGATAGTTTTGCCATGTTAAAAATCTGATCGTAGCACGTCGTAAAAAATCCGAATTCCTTTGAGAAATTCTCCAAGCGGAATGCGCTCTTCGTCGCTATGCATGGTGGCCATAGTGGCTGCGTCCAGCACCATTGGGTTCAGGCCGTAGGCGATCATCCCCCGATGGCGCGCGTTGACCGAATCGGTTCCGTAGGGGATCAGCATCGGCGTTACCAGCGCCTCCGGATTGTACTTGCGGGCAGCCGCGCCGATGGCGGCAAAGAGCGGCGTATCGCTCTTGCTCATGCCCGCGTCGGGGACGCTGGAAATTCGCTCCACGGTAACTCGGGGGTCGTTGATACGCGCTTTGATCTCGCTGATGAATTCGTCGGCGTTAACCCCGGGCAGCAGACGGCAGTCAAGCGTGGCTTCGCTCACGGAGGGGATCACATTAGCCTTGGGCGGATCGCCGACACCGGCGCGCAGAGTCGTTAGCGACATGGTGTTGCCGCGAATGGCGGAGGTGAATTTGTTCTGCGCCATCACGCCGATGTTCTGCCGCATCTGCTCCACTACCGGATTCTGCTTCTTGGCCGGTGGAAGGTCGAGCGCTTTGTGAATCGCCTCCAGCAGGATCATGTTGGCGTTGTCCGGGATCGGCTGCGACCCGTGCGCCGC